>JAJXTA010000458.1 GCA_021784265.1 bacterium
AGGGCATCCTGGGTCAAGCCTCGCAGCGCGGCGATCCCGCCAACCGGACCGTTGGCCAGTGTTCCTGGGGCTATCGGGCCCTAAAACTCAATGAAAAATCCCCAGCCAAGCCCGGAACAACCGAATTCCGAAGCTCAAGGAATCTAGACACGGTGCTCCCATTGCGCGCTTGGTTCCCCGGCGAACTCGCCTGCCGGAACAATCCCATCTACTGGCGCTGGCCAAGGAAATTTACCTGTCCCGCTTGCCAAGGCCACGATTTCGCAACCACGGCCCCGGCGCCTACTACGGGCAGCCTCCCGCTGCGGCCGCTGCCGCCGGCCAAGCCTGAGTGCCTCCGGCTCGCCGCCGAGCCAACCGGCCAGCGCGGCGGCTATTGTTGCCGCATCGCCCGCTCGATCTTGTCCAAGCGGCGATCAATCTCGTCCAAGCGCCGCTTGATCTCGTCGGTATTGGTGTCTTTGTGTTCCACCTGGATCAAGGGGGGAATCGCCACGCAGCCTTGCAAGGCCAGCGCCCCCACGATCATCGTCAACCAGTGCGTCGTGCGTCGTTTCATAGCTCGAACTGAGTACTTCGGCATTGTCACGGTCCCCGACCCGCTCAACGGGTGCTGTGCCGAGCGCCTTACCTCCGTCGCGGCACATCCCGAGCGAGCCTAGCGCCCCGCCGGCAAAGCGCCAGCACAAAGCGGCAGCGCGCGATGCTTGCCCGAGGTCAGCATCATCGCACATAATCACGAGCATGCGAATGATACATGCCTCCAGTGGGGGGCGCGCGGGGCGGCGGGTGGTGGGGTGGGGGCTGGCGGGCCTGCTCCTGGTCACCGGTTCGTCGGCGCGCGCCACGATCTTCTACGTCAACGCGCAAGCCGCCACGAATGCGCCGGCCGACGGGCGCACCTGGGCAACGGCCTTCTCGACCCTCGAAGCCGGGCTGGCCGCCGCCCAAGCCGGCGATGAGGCCTGGGTGGCGCAGGGGACGTATTTCGTGCCCAGCACCCTGCCGGCGGGGTTTGTGTTGTCCAACGGGGTCGCGTTGTACGGCGGTTTTGCTGGGAGTGAAACCAACCGTGACCAGCGCGACTGGACCCGACGCCCCTCCATTCTCGACGGAGGGCGGGCGGCTGCGCCCATGGTCGTGAGCATCGCCGCCGGCGCCACGACTACGACGCGTTTGGACGGCGTGACCATCCGCAGTGGAGGGGTGTATGGGGTGTATTGCGTGAACGCCTCGCCTGTGATTGCCCACTGTACGATCACCCAGACCGGGTTTTGGAACCGGGGAGGCGGTGGAGGGATCTACTGCACCAATTCCTCGGCGAGCATTGACGACAACTCTATCGTGCAAAGCCGCAGCGTGGCGCCCGGCATCTATTGCTCCTACTGTTCTCTCGCGATCTCGAACAACGTCATCGCGGGCAATCGCGGAGATTCACCCTCGGGGGCGGGAGGACCGGGCGGCGGTATTGATTGCGAACACAGCGCGGGACGCATTATCTCCAACCGCATCGTCGGCAACGCCGCCGCCACGGGCGGCGGGATCTCCTGCACTTACAGCACGACGGAGATCGCGTTCAACCTGATCGCGGATAACCGGGCGGACTTCGTTGGCGGCGGGATCGAGACCTTCGCCGCCGCGTGCAACATCCATAATAACCGGATCGTGGGTAATGTGCTGTTCGGCTCGGTTGGGTCGCTCGGGGGTGGGGGCATCTCTTGTTTAGGCGCCGGCTCGGCGGAGGTGGTGGACAACCTCATTGTGTCGAATGTGGTGCTGCACGCTATCGGGGGCAAGGGCGGGGGCGGTATCACTTGTGGCCTGGGAGCATCGCCGTTGATCCGGAACAACACCTTGGTGGCGAACCAAGCGCCCTTGGGCGGGGGGCTCTACTCGGCGACGACGAACCTGGCGACGATGGTGAACAACCTGGTCGCCTTCGGGTCATCGGGGGTGTACGTCACCGACAATTTCAGCTTCCGCAACAACGACGTGTTTGGCAACGGGACCAATGAGTTCGGCGGTTCGCCCGACCCGACGGGTACGGCGGGGAATCTGGCCGTGGACCCGCAGTTGGTGGAGAACGATGAGTTTCTCGTGGCACGATTAGCTCCGAGTTCGCCCTGTGTGGATGCGGGCGACAGCAGCGTGGTGGAGAGCGGCGAGATGGATGTCTATGGGCAACCACGGGTCCAGGGGGCGGCGGTGGACATCGGGGCGGCGGAGTCGGACGGGACTCTGCCGGCGAGCGTGCCCCAGATCGTCCGCGTGAGCGTCGGTGGGGACGACCAACAGGACGGCTCGTCGTGGGCGGCGGCCAAGCGGACGGTGCAAGCGGCGTTGGACCAGGCGGCGCGGACGGGGGGCGAGGTTTGGGTGGCGGCGGGGACGTATCCGGAGAACCTGCAGGTGCGGATGTTCACGGCGCTCTACGGTGGGTTTGCGGGGACGGAGACCGACCGGGCGCAACGCGATTGGGGCGCGCAGAGGACGATTCTGGACGGTGGGCAGGCCGGGAGTGTGGTCTCGGCGTCTTGGATCGGCCGTTTCGCGGCGGTGGATGGGGTGACGATCCAGAACGGGAACGCGACGATGGGGGGAGGCATCTACTGCGTGGGGAGCCCGATTCGGGTGCAATTCGACACCATCCAGAACAACACGGCGGTGGACGGGGGAGGGATCGCGTGGTTGGAAGGGGAGAGGCTCCTGCGGTGGAGCATAGTCAGCCAGACTTCCCCTTGGCCGCGGCTGGCGCTGCCGACGCCTTACCTCGCCGACAACCGGATTGTGGGCAACCGGACCGTGGCCCAAGGCACCAACACGGCCAACGGCGGCGGGCTCTACCTGCGCACCAGCGCGGTCGTGGCCAACAATCTGGTGGCGGAAAACCGGGCAGAGAACGCCAACCCGGCGGTTCGGGTCGATGGTCTGAGGGGAGTGAAGCTCCAGGATTACGGGCTGTCCGCTGGGTCTGCGGGCATCTTCTGTGACGCGCGTGACTTCAGCGTCAGCCTTGTGAACAACACCATCGTGCGCAACCAGGCCACAGCGGCTGCGGGTACGCTTACTTGATGGCCAATACCACCGCCTACGGCGTGAACAGTTCCGGCGACATCTGCGGTCTGCAGAACGAGCCTTCGATCTACGCCATCGCCTGGCCTGATGGCGCCAACAGCAGCGCCGACTACCAAACCCTCGCTGTGCCCACCGGCTTCGCGCCGAGCCACACCACCGCGATCAGCAGCAATAGCACCATCATCGGCTACGCCTACAACGGCAGCGCGGTCCACGCGCTGCGCTGGACCAAGAGCGGAAGCTCGTGGCCCTCGTCGTCCGCCCAGGACCTCAACGCGCCCGCGGGCGGCCAGGCCTTCGCCTACGCCATCGCCGACGATGGCAGCGTGGCAGGGAAGGGCAACGTTCACTACTGGCGGACCGTTCCATGCCTTTAATACAAAAAGCGGGCCGTTCGACCTCTCAATTAATGCGATCGACCTGGGCACGATGGGCGGCACGACCAGCGAAGCCTTGGGCATCCACAACCTCCAAGGCACGGTGGGCAATTCCGCGATTGCCACCGGTTATCAGCGCGCCTTTTTCCTCCCGATCACCTGCGGCAGCCTGGGCGGCACCGCCCTTTACCAAATCCCCGCTCTCCCCGGAGTGACGCGCACCGACTGGAGCAGCGCCGCCTACGGCCTCAACAGGAGCGGGCTCGTGGTCGGTTACGCGCAAGACCAGAACCTGGCCGACCGGGCCTTCGTCTATTCCGCCCAGACCTTGGCGGTCACCAACCTCAACAGTTATCCGCTTGCCGGCGGCCAGACACCCGCCAGCTTGGGGTGGGACCTCACGTCCGCCGTTGCCGTCAACGACGCGGGCGTGATGGCCGGCTACGGCACCCTCAGCGGCCGCAGCACCTGCTTGATCATCTACCTCAAACGCTAGGAATGACCA
>JAJXTA010000459.1 GCA_021784265.1 bacterium
GCACGCGCCTAACCCGCGGTCCAAGTAGGCCTCGAGCCGCGTCCGCCGCTCCCGCTCGTCGGCGAGGGCAGCGAGGGCCTCCCATTCGTGGCGGCGCGCGGCGGGTAGGGCGTCGGCGAGGCGGAAGGTGACCATCTGGAGCGAGCCGGGCTTGTCGCAGTGCGGCAGGTACCCGCGCGTGTACCAACCCTTCGAGCCGAGGGCTTGCTCCGCCTCGACCTCGGCCGGCTCGCGGGGGCCTTCCCACGCGCGCTTGTCGCGGATGAGTTGGTAAATGCGATGGTTCATGTCATATCATCGGTGCCCCGATATTCGTGTCGGCTTCGGCTCGCGTGCGGTGATAAAGCGGCCAAGCATGTCCGCGCTCCGGCGGGCGGAGGAAATCACGGCTCGGTCGCAGCCTCGCCCTCGCACGAGCGATCCCTTCGCGCGATCCGCCCTGCCGAAGGATTACGAACGCTGGCGCTTTCATGATGGTGTTCTCGCTCCCGAACGTTTATCTCCGCGGCCTTCGTGTGTGAGGTCCCTTCTACGCCTATCTGCCCCTGTTGCAAGCGCGAAATCCGCGGAAGTTAATGGCCGGGGAGTTGATCATTGAGATCGCGAAGCCCGCAGCAGACTCGGAACAGGGGTTCCGCAGGCCGATTCCTCCGCGGCGCTATGCGCGCTTTGCGTCACTGCGTTTATCGGGCACGGGCCTCAACGCGGAGGCGCAGAGAAAGCGGAGGTTCGCTGGGTGTCGTCTGGTTGGTTTCATGCCTTCTTGCCGGTGGGATCCGCGGCGCTATGTGGAATCAAGGCGGTTCTCATCCGGAGATCGGTTCAGTTTGGGTGGCTCCTCGCGCAAGGCGTCCGCGGCTTCCGGTTCGCGCGGAGCGGGCGAGACCACTTGCCAGCCTTCGGCTTCGAGGCGTCCGGTGCCTTGCCGGATTTCTTCAAAGAGGCGGTGGATATCGTAGCCGCACTGGCGGGCATGCTCCTCGCGGAGGCGATGGATTTGATCGAGGATTTCGTTTTCTTTCATGCTTCAAGGTTCATCAGTTCGGTCGGCGTGCAAATGACCGGGCAGGTCAGGCCGCAGGCGAGGCAGGCGCGCTCGATGCGCCGTTCCAAGGCGCGGTTATTGAGGTGCCGGCAGTTCCGAGTGAGTAGAAAGTCCAAGCCGTGGGCGGCGGCAAAGCCCAAATGGGTGGCGTCCTTGTCCGCCTCCCCTTCGTAGCGGTAGAGCACGGCGTTGGGTGTCAGCCAGCGCAAGGCCTCGCACTGCGCCGGCAAGGCCAGGCCGCTCCCCGTCGCCAGGTCCATCAACGCGGCCGGGTTATGGGTGCGCGGCGGGGCGACGGCCGCCAGAAACAAAGCCGCTTTCAGGAGCTTCTCCGCCGCCTGTCAGGCCTGGAAGCCCAGCGCGGCCCGCAGCAGGTTCCCGAACGAGCAAATCTGCCCGTAGAGACGGTTGTGGGTTTTCGGGCGACACCTCCGGCGCGGTAGGTGCTTGTTGGTTCAGAAGCGCCGGCATCCCTGGGAGCGCCGGTGTCCTCGGGAACGCGAACATTCCTGGGAGCGCCGGGCGCTGACCACCAGCACATCCGCCCAGAGCCGTAACGGGCGCAACAGGTCCGCCAGCTCCACCACCTCCCGGCGCGTCGAGCGCGGCGCCTCGGGCAGCACCACCAGGTAATCTGTGTCGCTGTCCGGCCGCGCCTCGCCGCGCGCCTGCGAGCCGAATAGGATGATGGCGGCCTCTGGTCGGGCCGCGTGCAGCCGCTCCGCGCCCTGCTGAATCAACTCCGCACGGATCATGATTTCTCAAAAAAATTCTTCCCTGGGGGCTGCGCCCCAGACCCCCATTTTACTGCCGGTTCGAGTGTCCATCAAAAGCGAGCGGGACTGATGGTTGTGGCGTTGTCGTCGAGTGAGCGCAATCGACGGTTCTGAGGGCTGCTCGTTCTGGCCTTCGCGTGTGGCATCCGTTCGACGCCTGCCAGCCCCGGTTGCAAGCGCGAACGCTTCCGCGTGCTCGCTCCCAGCCACGCCAGCACGAAGAAAACAGGGCTCACCAGGAGGTTCGCCCTTTCCGAGGTTCCGGCAATGCCTCCGGCGGGACCCACGCCGCAGCCTGCCGCGACCGAAGCCCATCCTGTAAATCCTGGTCATCCTGTCCAGTCCAGCGGCCAGGCTCGCTCTGGGCGGGTCTGAAGCCAGCGCCCAGGGGTGCGCCGCAGGCGCTACCCTGGGTCCACCGGCCCCAATCCATCCTTTCAACCCCAACGGGGTTGCGGCGGCGTCATCGCCCACAACCCTGTTCCGCAACCCCGTTGGGATTGTCCTCAGCCGCCCTGCCCCAAAGCGCCAGAGGACTGGCGCACTCCACAAGCTGGCGCAGAGCGCCACGACCCCGGCACCCACGAGGCGCCTCACCCTGCCGTGCATCGGGACCCGCAGCCCCACTGCTGGGGCGAGAACCGGACCGGCCTTCGCCGTGCCGATTCGGCCCTCGACGGACCCACGCAGGCCGCTGATACTGGCGCCAGTGCGACCACATGCCGTGTCTCATCCATTGCTGCAGCGCTTGGTTCTCGGTTTAGCGCGGGGAGTGGCGGTGCTGCTGTTGGGTGCGGTGGCTTGGCGGGGCGCGGCGGCGCCGAGTCCGGACCTGGTCTGGCACTCTGCGGCGGGCTATCGCTGGGCGGAGCTGCCCGTGCCCAAGACCGGCCGGACGGGATTCACGCTGCTCAACGGCCAGCAAACCGGCATTCTCTTCACCAATTCCCTTCCCGTGGAGCGGGGCATCGCCAACCGGAACCTGTTGAGCGGCTCCGGCGTGGCCGCCGGCGATGTGGATGGCGACGGGCGTTGTGACCTGTTCTTTTGTGGTCTCGGCCGGTGCGCGCTGTACCGGAACCTGGGGGGATGGAAGTTCGAAGACATCACGGACGCCGCCGGCGTGGCGTGCGCGGGGCAGGACACCACTGGGGCGGTGCTGGCAGACATCGACGGTGACGGGGACCTGGACCTCATCGTCAACTCTCTTGACCACGGGGTTCGGGTTTTCTTGAACGACGGCCACGCCCACTTCACGGAGGTCACCGACCAGGCGGGCACCACCTCGAAGGATGGGGGCATGTCGCTGGCCCTGGCCGATGTGAATGGGGACGGCAACCTGGACCTTTACGTGGTGAACTACCGCCCCACCACCATCATGGACCAGCCGAGCACCCGTTTCCGGGTCGTGATGCAAGAGGGCCGGCCGGTCGTCGCCACCGTCAACGATGAGCCGGCCACCCTGCCCCAATACACCAATCGCTTCGTCATTACCCCCTCCGGTGAGGTCCTCGAGCTCGGGCAGCCGGACATCCTCTATCTGGGCGACGGCCACGGCCATTTTCACGCGGTCTCGTGGACGGAGGGCAGTTTCCTGGATGAGGACGGGAATCCGTTGAAGGAACCGCCGCGCGATTGGGGGTTGTCCGCCCAGTTCCACGACCTCAACGGCGATGGCGCCCCGGACCTGTACGTGTGCAACGACCTCTTCAGCCCCGATCGGATTTGGATCAACGACGGCAAAGGCAAGTTCCGCGCCCTGCCTCGCTTGGCGTTGCGCTGCACCTCGACCTTTTCGATGGGCGTGGATTTCGGGGACTTGAACCGGGATGGGTCTGTCGATTTCATGGTCGTGGACATGCTGGCGACCGGCCACAAGGATCGCTTCACCCAGGTCAGCCAGGCCAAACCCATCCGCTGGCCCATCGGGATGATCGACAACCGGCCGCAGGTCTGGCGCAACACCCTCCAGATCAACCGCGGGGACACCACGTTCGAGGAAATCGCCTTCTACAGCGGCGTCGAGGCCTCGAACTGGTCCTGGTGCCCGCTCTTCCTGGATGTGGACCTGGATGGTTACGAAGACATCCTGGTGCCCAACGGGCAGATGCGCGACTTTCAAAACGT
>JAJXTA010000460.1 GCA_021784265.1 bacterium
AAGGCGCGGATTTTGGCAGGGCACCGAATGGCGCGAGCCCGCCCGGACCGGCACCCCCCGGAACTTTTTTTTGGCGCGCGCTTAGGCGAGGATTTGGGCCCCAGCCCCTCCCTTGACACCCCGCGGGCCGTCCGCGACAGTGCGGGGCATGAACCGGCGCGAGTTTCTGCGGGATACCGCCGCCCTCGGGTTATTCGGAGCGGCGGAGGCGGTGGAGGCGCAACCTCGGGGACTCGCGCTCCTGGATGGGAGCCGGCCCAAGCCCGTGGTGATCGCCTCGCACAACGGGAATTACTTCAAAGACGGCGGCAAGGTCACCTGCGTGGAGCTGGCGTTTGCCAAGCTTACGCGGGGCGTGGATGTGCTGGATGCGTTGTTGGCGGGGGTGAACCTGGTGGAGCTGGACCCCACCGAATGCTACGTGGGCTATGGCGGGCTCCCCAACGCCGACGGCATCGTGCAGCTTGACGCCTCCTGCATGCACGGTCCCAAGCGACGCGCCGGAGGCGTGGCGGCGCTCGAGGGGGTGCGAACCCCCTCGCTGGTCGCCAAGGCCGTCATGGACCTCACCGACCACCACCTGCTGGTCGGGCCCGGCGCCCAAGCGTTCGCCCGCAATACCGGCTTCAAGATCGAAGCGGACCTCAACACCGACATCTCGCGCAAGGCCTGGCTGGAGTGGAAACGGAAAACCGACCCCAACCATTACCTCGATCCGAACCAGCGGTCCGCGCGCGAACGCAAGCTGTTCCAGCACTTGGCCGCGCGGGGACTCCTTCCCTGCGCCAAGCGCTGCGGCACCATCAACTGCGACGGGATCAACGCCAAAGGTGAGCTCGCCGGCGTGACCTCGACCAGCGGCCTGCCCTTCAAGATCCCGGGGCGCGTCGGCGACTCACCCATCCTCGGCGCGGGTCTCTACGTCGAGGACGCGGTCGGGGCCGTCGGCTCGACCGGGCGGGGCGAGGCGAATCTGTTCAACTTGAGTTCATTCCTCATCGTCGAGCACCTCCGCCGGGGGATGCATCCCAAGGACGCCGGCTTGGCCGCCCTGCGCCGCATCCGGGCCAACACGCGCGAACACCGGCTGCGCAAGCCCAACGGCGAGCCGAATTTCAACGTGACTTTCTACATCCTGAACGGGCGCGGCGAACACGCCGGGGTCGCCATGTACGGGGAGGATGAGGACCAGCGCGGTTATGCGGGACAAACCGACACCCGGTTTGTCCTCTACAGCGTGTGCGACGAAAACGGGCCCCGGAACGTCCGTTGCGACGGCCTCCTGCCCGGTACCCCGCAGCCTTAGACCCGCTCGGCGTCACCCCGGCAGGTTGCGGGACAATGGCCTCCGCCGGCGCACCCGGGCGCGCTTATCCTTGGTCAGCGCGCGCCCCGCACTCCTGGGCGACGCATCACCAAACGCGGCCTCCCCGGGCGCGACGGACTCGCCGTCCTCAGTGTCACCAAACGATCACGGCGGTGAGCCCAATGATGGCAAGAACAAATCGGCCCGGGTTCCGTTCCGGCCGAACCGACTCCGGCGAAAGCCACTGTTGCCCAATGAAACATCACCGGAAAATGCCTGAAGAGCTCGAGTTTCTGACTCCCTTGCGTCTTTGCGCGAGCACGGGATTCCCAATTCTCTCTTACGCCAAGGACGCTAAGACCACGCTCCGCCGAACCATCAACATACGAACGACACCAAGGGTGAACGGTTCGTGGATTGCACCTTGTCCAGGTCAGGTCCAAGCCTCTTGTTCATTAGCGAGGCATCAGCCAATTGCATCCGCGCTCATTTGGCGCGAAGCCAACGAAGAGTCAGCTTCATTCCCTTCGTTCCGTTCTGTGCCCACCCAGGTCTGAGGCGTTTAACGCTGCCGCGCTTGCTCCGTGCCAGCAGGCGCGGGCGCGGGCGCGCCCGGGTGAAGGCGATTGCCCGCGGGATCGATCAGGACGGGCGTGGCCAACACCAGCAACGTATCCGTGCCCGCCGCAGCCGAGCTGCTCCCCGCCGCGCCTGCGCCGATGCGCTGGCACAGCACCAGCGTCTCACCATCCCGCAGGACGGCTTTGCCCGAAATGGTGGTTTGACGCAACGGGCCCGGCTCGGGCCCGCCCGTAGCCGGGGGCAAGCGTTCAGTCAGGCGGGCTTCGCTTTGCAGGGTGACGGTGCTGAGGTCGGGTGAGATGAGCGGCAGCAGCTCCAGTGAAGGCCCGAGGACGACCGCGGCGTCGGTGGCGTCGGCTTGCCCGCTGCTGACCGTCGTGGCGCGGTTATGGAGGGTGGTGACGCGAGGCGCCGCCAGGACGGCGACGCCCGTCCCTTGTTCCAGGGCTTTGATGAAGGTGCGCCGCTGGTCGTCGGTGAGAATGGCGGTGACCCCCGTCCCGGTGACGTCCAACCCGAGGCTATCCGCACTCAGCTTCTTCAAGAGCGTGCCGGGTGCCTGCACGAATCTGGCTTCGATAGTGATCTGCTGCGTCGCGACCGCTGCGTCTGGATCGTACGCGGGCGCCTCGGGCGGCGGAGCCGCCGCGGCGGCGCGCTGCGCTTCCCGGAGCCGGGTAACTTCGCCCCGCAGCCGCAGGAGCTCTGCATGCTCCTGCTGGAGCCGGGCCAATTCTTCCGCTTGCGCACGCTTTGCGGCCGCGGCGCGTTCCTGAGCGTCGGCGGCCGCGACGGCCAGTTGGTCGGACAAGGAGGCGTTTTCCCGCCGCAGGCGCTCCATGGCGCCGCGTTGCCACACAGCCAGGCCTCCCAACGCAACCACCGCGGCGGTCAGCGCCAAGGCCGTTTTCAACCCGGCCAACGACGCAAGGCCCGAAGCGGCGGGCGCCGCGGCCGGCAGGAGCGACGCCACCGCGGCGCTGACAATGGCCGCCTGCAGGTCCGCCGGGCAATGCAACGCAGCCACGCCGCCCAAGGCGGCCAGCAGCGCACCTTCGGACGACGGCACACCCCGGGCCTCGAAGAAGGCGCGGAGCCGCTCGAGCGCCCGCGCGACACGTTTCCGGGCCGCGTCATCCGAAATGCCAAGGCACCTGCCCAGGGACTTAAAGTCCACACCTTCGCAGCAGCGGAGCAGCACGGCTTCGCGGTCGGATTCGTCCAGTTCGTGCAGGGCGGCCGCCAGGAGCGGCTCGAGCGCGCCCGAGTCGGCGGTGACGGCGGGTGGGAGGGGAGCGGGCTCCATAAGCGAGGCCTCCTGCTCGCGGGTTTGGCGGCGCCGCTCGGTCCGGACGAGCTTGGCCGCAGCGAACCGGGCACTGGTATAAAGCCAGCCGGCCAGAGACGAGCGATCGAGGAGCGTGCCGGCCTTGCGGGCGAGATCGGCGAACACGACCTGGGCGACGTCGCGCGCCAGGTCGGTGTCCCCGTTCAGTTGCCGCGCCGCGGCCGCATAGACGAGCGGGGCGTGGCGGCGGACGAGCTCGGCGAACGCGCTTTCCGAGCGGTCGGCCGAGTAGCGGCGTAAGAGTTCGTTGTCGGGCAGCATCGCGTTTTACCTATAGCACCCGCGGGCGGAAGAAACGGACAGAAAGTGCGGAGGTGAGCGGGGAGATCGGACACTGGACCCGCTTCCTCGCTCCCCCGGCGTGGCGGCCGGGGCGTGCGACGTCCGGGGAGGAGTTCACGCAACGGCCACGAGGGCCGCAAGGGATACGTTGATGGTGGGCCGCAAAGAGCCGCAAGAGCCGCAGGAGGGAGAGGGAACCGATGGACAGCCGCGAAAAGGCACAAAAGGCAGAGGAAAACGGGGAACGGGTGGGGAGCCGCAAGAAGGCACAAAAGGCGCAAGAAGGAGGGGGACGGATCGGGAGCCGCAAAGAGGCGCAAAAAGAGCAAGAAGAAGGGGGAGCGGATGGATAGCCGCAAAGAGGCACAAAAGGCGCAAGAAGGAGGGGGACGGATCGGGAGCCGCAAAGAGGC
>JAJXTA010000461.1 GCA_021784265.1 bacterium
ACCCGCCCTCCGCCAATACCCGAACCAGCTCGCGCATGATCGGCCGCAGACCAGCCAGGTAGTGTTCGAGCGCCATCCGCGTCTCGTATTCCTTGCCGATGTTGTAGGGGGGAGAAGAGAGGACCAAGTTGGCGCAGCCATCGGGCAGACGGCGAAGGGTCGTCAAGGTGTCACCCTGCACCAACGTCGCCTCCGCTGCCGGAGCGAAGGCGTCGTGGATGATTGGCGGTGCGCCGCCACTGAAAAGGTCCGTCATGGCGAGCGAGGTGATGCGCCCGGCGGGCGCGGCGGCGGTGGGAATCCCCGGCCTACTTCTGGACCTTGAACCTGTAGAGGGTCAGTTCGTGATAGGTCTGGCCTGGGCGAAGAATCGTCGAGGGGAACTCCGGGTGGTTGACCGCGTCGGGGAAATGGTCGGCCTCGAGGCAGAGGGCGTCATGCTGGCGATAGACCATGCCCCGTTTGCCCTTCAGGGTGCCGTCGAGGAAGTTGCCGCTATAAAACTGCAGCCCGGGTTCGGTGGTATAGACCTCCATCACCCGCCCGCTGTTGGGCTCATAGACGCGAGCGGCGAAGGCGAGTTTGCCGCCGCCGCTGTTTAAGACATAGTTATGATCGTAGCCTTGGGGGTTGTTGGTCAGTTGTCCCAAGCGCGAACCGATGGCCATCGGTTTGGTGAAGTCCATGATCGTGCCTTTGACGGGGGCCAGCTCGCCGGTAGGAATCAGGGTGTCGTCCACGGGCGTATAGCGGTCGGCGTTGAGGGTGAGAATACTGCCGAGGATGTCGCCCTCGCCCGCCAGGTTCCAGTAACTATGGTTGGTGAGGTTGACGGGGGTCGGTTTATCGGTGGTGGCGGTGTATTCCAGGCGGAGCTCGTTGCGATCAGTCAACGTGTAGGTGACGGTGGCGTGGAGGGTGCCGGGATAGCCCTCCTCACCGTCGGGGCTGGTGTAGGAGAAACGGACCGCGGCGCCATGCGGGACCTCGACCGGTTCCGCCTGCCAGACAACCTTATCGAACCCCTTGAGGCCGCCGTGGAGGGCGTTGGGCCCGTTGTTGGTGGCCAGGGTGTAGCTCTGGCCGTCGAGGGTGAATTTGCCGCGGGCAATGCGGTTGGCCACCCGGCCGATGGTCGCGCCGAAGTAGGGATCGCCCGCCAGGTATTGGTCGAGGTTGTCGAAGCCTAAGACGACGTCGCCGAGTTGGTGTTGGCGATCGGGCACATCCAATTCGGTCAGGATCGCCCCGTAGGTCATTACCTTGGCCACCAGGCCCTTGGCGTTGGTCAGCGTGTAGAGCTCGATGACCGTGCCGTCCGGCAGCTTGCCGAATGGGGTTTTTTGGACAGTGGCTTTCATGGGGGATCGGGCGGCGCGGGCGGGTGAAGCGCCAGTGAGCGCCAAGCACAGGGTCGCGCCGAGCAGAATGACAAGGGGGTGTTTCATGGGTGGTGGTGGCAGTGGCTAGGGGTCCTGGGGCAAAGGCGCCGCCGGCGGCGGCTTCACTGGCGAGGGACGCCCGGCGGTGGGGTGACCCGGGCGCGGGCGCGCCCGGCCAGCAGGAGCATCGTCCCGCCAAAGAGGAGCAACACCACGCCCCAATCGAGGTTGATGTTGAGGCCCAGGGAACGCTGATAGATGGCGGGATCGGAGAGCAGGCCGTAGGCGACCAGGAGCACGCCGATCAGGCCGAACATCAGGCCCATCGGCAGGCGAACATCGAGTCTCATAAATGCGTCGGGTGACTACCAGAAGATAAGGTTGAGCGCGACGGTCATCGCCAGCACGACGGCCCCGAGGATGGCCGGCTGTTGATACCAGGGCAAGCCTTCCTCGCGCGGCTTGGGGGTGAGGGAATAGACCAAACCGGTGAGTTCGGCGTCGGTCTTCCTCTGGCGGGTGGCCAGGGAGATGGCCATCGTGGCGACGAAGCAGACGGTCCAGGCAAAGATCGCCGTCCAAAAGTTCTGCGCCATCTCGCTCGGGTATTGGTGCCAGCCCCCGGTCTTGAGGGCGTCGCTGGCGCCACCCGTCAGGGCGTAAAGCCAGCAGCCTTTGAAGAGGCTGGTCGCGCCCAGGGGCGCCGTCAGCCCGTGGTGGAGAGCCGCCGTCCCCGTGCCCAAGAGCAGCCCAAAAAAGGCGCCGTGCCCGGTGGCGCGCCGCCAAAACATCCCCAACAAAAAGGTGGCGAACAGCGGGGCGTTGACGAAGGCAAAGACCAACTGGAGCATGTCCATGATGTTGTTGAACTGGGTGGCGACATACGCGCAAGCCACGCTGATGGCGATGCCCCCGATGGTGGCCCAACGGCCCATGGCCAGGTAATGGGCGTCGGATTGCCCCGGGTTGAGGTAGCCCTGATAGAGGTCGTAGGTCCAGACCGTGTTGAAGGCGGTGACGTTCCCCGCCATGCCGGACATGAAGGAGGCCATCAAGGCGGTCAGGCCCAAACCCAGGAGCCCGGAGGGGAAGTAATGTTCGAGCATGAGCGGCACCGCCATGTCGTAATCGAACGACCCGTCTTTGGGCGGGAGCTTGAAGCCGCCCGGCCCGGAGTGATAGGTGAGGGCAATGGCGATCATCCCCGGCAGGATCACCAGAAACGGAAAGAACATCTTGGGCAGGGCGGCGATGAGGGGCGTCCGCCGCGCCGAGGCCATCGAATCGGCCGCCATCGCCCGTTGGACCACCAGAAAATCCGTGCACCAGTAGCCGAAGGAGAGGACGAAACCCAAGCCCATGACCATGCCAAACCACTCGACCCCCATCGGGTTGGCGGCGGCGGAGGCCATGTTGGACCAGGAATGGCTCCACGCCCCGCTGGCGTAGGGGGCGCCGACCAGGTTATGCTGGCTGGAGGCGACCACGGCCAGTTTCGCCTGCAGCCCGCTCCAACCGCCGGCGTCCTTGAGGCCCAGAAAGACCAAGGGCAGAAATCCAAGGACGATCAGGAAAAACTGGAGCACCTCGTTGTAGATGGCCGAGGTGAGGCCCCCCAAATAGATGTAGGCCAGCACGATCACCGCCGACACCGAAATGCTGACATGGAAATTCCAACCCAGGAGCAACCCCAACAGCTTCGCCAGGGCATACATCGAGATTCCCGACGAAAACACCGTCATCACCGCGAAGGAGACGGCGTTGAACCCGCGGGTCTTCTCGTCGAACCGCAGCTTGAGGTACTCGGGCACCGAGCGGGCCTTGGACCCGTAATAAAAGGGCATCATGAAGATGCCCACGAACACCATCGCCGGGATCGCCCCAACCCAGTAGAAGTGGCTGGTCATGATCCCATACTTGGCCCCGGACGCCCCCATGCCAATGACCTCCTGCGCCCCGAGATTGGCGGAGATGAAGGCCAGGCCGGTGATCCAGGCCGGGATCGAGCGGCCGGACAGGAAGAAATCGGTGCTGGTCTTCATGTAGCGCTTGAGCGCCCAGCCGATCCCCAACACGAACAGGAAATAGACGACCAGGATGGTGTAGTCGATCCCGCCCAGTTCAATGTGTGGTCGCATAGAAGATGGTCGGGGATGGTGTATCGGGGGGGCGGGGGGTTGTCAATGCCGCAGCCGGGCCCGGCCGGGGGGCGGCGCGCCTCGTAGCGCAGGTTTCCAACCTGCTGTGCCGCCGGCTTCCAGCCGGCAGCGCGTGGGCGGGGCACCGGCTCGCGGATTGGAAATCCGCGACACAGCAGACTGGAAGTCTGCGCTACACTTGGCGTGGGCTTCGTAGCGCGGGTTTCCAACCTGCTGTGCCGCCGGCTTCCAGCCGGCAGACCGGTATCTCCGTCCGCCTTGTAGCGCAGGTTTCCAACCTGCCGTGCCGCCGGCTTCCAGCCGGCAGCGCGTGGGCGGGGCACCGGTTCGCGGATTGGAACTCCGCGACACAGCAGACTGGAAGTCTGCGCTACACTGGGC
>JAJXTA010000462.1 GCA_021784265.1 bacterium
GAGATCACCGGCTTTACCGCCGTCGCGCTCCAGCCCAACGCCGGGTCGCAAGGGGAGTTTACCGGTTTGCTCGTGATCCGCGCCTACCATGAACACCGGGGCGAGGGGCAGCGGCGCGTCTGTTTGATCCCCCAATCCGCCCACGGGACCAATCCGGCCAGCGCCGTCATGGCGGGCCTAACCGTGGTCGTGGTCGCCTGCGACAAGCAGGGCAACATCGACGCGGCGGATTTGCAGATGAAGGCCGCGGACCACGCCGCCGAGCTGGCCGCGCTCATGGTCACCTACCCCTCCACCCACGGGGTCTTTGAGGAGAGCATCCGCGAGCTGTGCCGGATCGTGCACCAGTACGGCGGCCAGGTGTACCTGGACGGCGCCAACCTCAACGCCCAGGTGGGCCTCTGCCGACCGGGGGATATCGGGGCCGACGTTTGCCACCTCAACCTGCACAAGACCTTTTGCATCCCTCATGGCGGCGGTGGGCCGGGCATGGGCCCGATCGCCGTGGCGCCTCATCTCGCTCCGTTCCTGCCGGGGCACCCCGCCGCTCCCAGCCCCAGCCCGCACGCCATCGGCCCGGTGAGTGCCGCCCCGTGGGGCAGCGCCAGCATCCTCCCCATTCCCTGGATCTACATCACCCTCATGGGCGCCGCCGGACTGAAGACCGCCACCCAGGTGGCCATCCTCAACGCCAACTACGTCGCCCGCCGCCTCGCGCCGTATTTTCCCGTCCTCTACCGCGGCCACGGCAACTTGGTCGCCCATGAGTGCATCCTCGACCTGCGCCCGTTCAAACGGGTGACCGTCGAGGATGCCGCCAAGCGCCTGATGGACTACGGCTTTCATGCGCCGACCATCTCCTGGCCAGTGCCCGGCACGATGATGGTCGAGCCCACCGAGAGCGAGTCCCAGGCGGAGCTGGACCGCTTCTGCGACGCCCTCATCGCCATTCACGCCGAGATGCAGGCGATCGAGTCCGGCCAGACCGATCCGCACGACAACCTCCTCAAGAACGCCCCGCACCCCGCCGACGTCGTCAGCGCCAACCAGTGGGCCCGGCCCTACTCCCGCCAGCAAGCCGCCTACCCCCTGCCCTGGCTGCGCGAGGCCAAATACTGGCCTCCCGTGGCCCGCATCGATAACGTCTTTGGCGACCGCAACCTGGTCTGTTCCTGCGCCGGCCTGGAGGCCTATGGCCAGGAGGCTCCGCCGCCGAAGGCTTGAGTTTACGGCCCTCCCTTCCGCGCCGCCAAAGCCCGCCTGCGCCGCACGGCAGACAGGTGCGAGACCGCTGGGTCGCGGTATCAGCCAGTATTCTCGCGGCGCTTAGTCAACGAGCGCGCACCGTCGAGGTTTGCAACAACCCGCCCCTCGCCCTGACCCGCTCCCGCCGGGAGAGGTAAGGCCAGAGTGGCCTGTTGGCAAGCTCGGCGCACCGACCCACGACTCCGGTGCGCGCAGAATCACGCACCGCCGCCGCACGCTGGCACGGCTCGCCGTGCCTTGCGAGCCGCCGTCGCCTCCAACCAACGCCACGGCACCAATCACCGCGGCCAACTCACCTCCTTGCCGTTCCCCCAGCTCGACGACCCAAAGCGCCCGAGGACTGGCGCACTCCACAACCTGGCGCGGCGCTCGACAACCCTGGCGTGCAACAAAACCGCCACTGCGACCGGGCACCTCTCTCCTCACCCCACAAGAACGAAAGAGGCCGGACTCGCGTCCGGCCTCTCGTGGTTAGCTGCGGTAGGTTACCGCAAGATTACGGGTTGCGTTTGACCCGATAGAACTGCATGCGTTGGTTGGCCGGGATGGTCGCCGGGCTTGAGGTCGCCCCGGTCACGTCCGTCCAGGTCTTCAGGTCCGTCGAGCCCTGCAGCCCGCCACCATTGCTCCAGGAGATGGTGAGCGTGCCGGTCTGACTGATGGTGATCCCGGTGAACGCCGGCGGATTGGTCGGCCCGCCGCCGCCGCTCGTCGGCACCAGGACGAACCAGTCGAAGTCACCTTGATAGGTGGTGTAGCGGAGGGTTACCGGCCCGCCCGGCAGGGTGAACGTGAGCGGCGTGCCGCCCACGCTGTTGGTGGCGTAGATGGGGATGAGGTTGTTCAAGCCCCAGGTGCCCGAGCCGGGTCCGTCGAACTGGCCGATGGTCTGCACCGTTTGGTTGGTGGTGCCCTGGCCACCGGTCACCAGACCGAGCCAGCCACCTTCCTGGTGCGCCGAGGTACCGCCGCCGTAGGACATTGCCGCGTAGGCGGTATAGGTCCCCGACGGAACCGTGCGGGTGTAATCATACCACTCGCCGTTGTCCACCCAGCCGATACGGTAATCCACCGAGGCGACATAGCTGCCGCGGTCCAGACCCAGCACACCCCAGGCATTGTCCACCGTATCGACGCTCTTGCCACCGACCGCCAGCCCGTTGTTGGCCACCGTGTTGGTGGTCAGGTCGCGGTAATCCCGGCCCGCCCCGGTGTTATCGAAGTTGTCGTTGTTGACATAATCGATCCCGAACAGGGCGCTCAGGTTGGTGTAGGCGCCACCCGCATACGGCATGGTGCTCGCCGCCGCCTGGCTCTGATTGTTGCCGTAGTCGAAGTCCTCGGCCTCAATCACGAAACCGCTGGTCGGCAACGCCGGCCCGGAACGGAAGCCCCAGCCCGCCGTCTCCGAGAACGGCGTGCCCGACGCCGGTTTGTCGGCGAAGGTCAAGGTGACGAAGTTGCTGCTGTTCGCGCTGATCGCGGGCGTGATGACCGCGCGGATGGTGCTCAGGTTGTTGGTGTCTTTGGTCACCGTGGTCGCCAAGTTGCTCCCGTCAACCGTGATCTTGACCGAGGCCGGATCGAGCGGGGTGGTCCCGTCCTGGATCTGAACCTGGATCGGACCCAATTGGCCCAGACCCGTGTCGTTGCGAGCCGGGAAGACCGCCGTCACATAGGGCGGGCTCGGCTGCACCGCGACCGGATGCGGCAGGTACTGGAAGGCCTGCAACGAGTTCGTGTCGGTCGGATCGTTGAGCAGGTGATAGTTGCCATCCGGCGTCTGCGTCATCCATTCGAGGTTCGCCCCGCCCTGCCCTTGCTCGTAGGTCGTGCGCAGGGCGTAGATGCCGGGGTCCTTGACCAGGATCAGGAACGTCGTGTCGCTCGAGCCCCGGCCCCCGTTGAACTCGCCCAGGGTGTTGAACAGGTCGTAAGGACTGTTCCCCAGCGTCGTCCGGAACCCGTCGTCGCTGTTCACGATCATCGTGTACATTCCCGCCGTCGGGAACCGCACCGCCGTCCAAAGCTCCAGGGCGAAGTTCTCCGTCGTGAGCGCGTTGGTCGGCGGGTTGCCCGGGATGCCGGGGAACGGAATGTCCGGATACCCGTTGTTGACGGTGAAGTGGCCGTCAGGCCCGGCGATGTCGAAGTTAATGACATTCGTCCAGACAAAACCGACCCAAGTGCCGTTCGTCACCGTGCCCGTCAGGTTGGCGTAGTTGGCGTCCACCTTACCCGCCAAGATAGCCTCCGCGTTGGCCGTGCTGTTCGGCTGAGCCGCATTCACCTGATAGGTGCGGATCATGAAGCCCGGATTGTTGGTGTTCACCACCCCGGCGGGGAGCTGCTCGCTCGCGACCAAGGTCGAGTAGGCCGGCAAGGTCAACTGCTCGCTCCAGGTAAAGGCCTTGCCGGTCGTGTCCTTCATGGTCAGACCAATGGTGTAGGTCTCGCCACTGTTCATGGGGCTGGGCGACGTAAAGGTGATGGTCGTCTGCCCGCTGGCGTCCTTGGTGACGGTCGGCGTCACGGGGGCGCCATCGAGTGTGAAGGCCACCGTGCTGGTATCAGCGATGCTCGTGGGGGCGTCCCAAACCGTCGCGGTGAAGGTGCCCGGCGCCGCTGTGGTCATTCCCTTCAAGAATAGGTT
>JAJXTA010000463.1 GCA_021784265.1 bacterium
CGCGGCGCTGACCTCGGCGGTCGGCCCCGGCTTGGCCAAGCGGACGTAGGCCGGCCGCAGCGTCCACACCGGGTGTCGCCCGATCACCAAGCCCGCCGCCTCGACCTGAGAGCCTGGCAGGAAGTCGCCCACCTGGCCGCCATCGATGGCCCACCGGTTGGTGGCGTCCGCGACCAACAGTTCGCGGTCGGCCTGGCGCCCGATCACGACGCCCTGGACCGTCACCAACTTGCTCCCGTCGGTGGGGGGCGGACCTCGCATCAGCCTGGTACGAGTCCGCCACGCCTCCCATTCGCCAGCGGTGGGCGGTGCCAGCGCAATGTCCTCCACCCCGGCCACCCAGGCCAGGCTGGCGACCGGCTGTGCCGCTCCGGTCAGGGTCGCCCCGATCACCCCGCGCAGCCGCAGGCGGCACCCCACTAGCCCGGCCAGTGATATCGGCGGCGGTGTCAGGAGCCGCGCCAGCCAACTCCCCGCCTCGTCCACGGCAGCAAGGCGCAGGGTCACCGAGGACTCGTCCGCGGACACTGCCTCCAGCCGGCCCTCGGCCGTGCCGTACGCCAACGGTGCCGAGGTGGGCAAGGGCTGCTGCATTCGGACGGTCGAGAACGCCGGGAGCGTTCGCGCCACCGTCAGCGTCGGTCCCGTGACGACCGGCACCCCCTGAGCAAAGCGTAAGCCCCCGGTCAGCTCCACCCAGGCACCCACCGCGCCGGCTCCCGGGCGACGCCGAACTGCAGGCGTTGCCAGCCGGTCGCGTCCGCCAAAACCACGGTGTTCGACGTCGAAGCCACCACTCCGCCCGCGAGGGCAAGGCGCACGGGCTGCGGAGGAGCGGCCCGGACCGCTTCCAGCCAAGGCAGGTCGATGACCCGCACGTCGGTTCCGGTGACGTATTGCCACTGGACCCAACTGGCTCGGTTCGTGCTCCCACCCTCGACAAAGTCCAGCCACTTGGTCCGGGGGTCCCCATCGAACAGTTTGGGGATGCCTTCGTTGGGCGGGTTCTCGCCCCGGGTCGAGATTACCAACGCCACCGGCTTGTTGGTCTCCGCGCTGCCGTCCAGTGGCTCCAGTTCCGCCAGTTGCACGGCGTTCGCACCCCCTGGCAATCCCCAGGGCACCCGCACCGCATCGATCTGCAGCCGGTAGGTGCTGTACGCCGCAGGCCGCCTCACGGTGAAGACGCGACGTTGAAACCGCGATCCGAAACTCTCATTGCGCCGGGTGTCGAGGGTGTCCCAGGTCTTTCCGCCGTCGCGGGACCCAAGGAGCCGCCAATCCCGGGGATCCCGACTCGGTTCATCGTTGGCGCTGGTCAGCGCGTAGGCCTGCACGACGCGCCGAGGCCGCCCCACGCGCTGGCGCAGGTCGGCCAGCGCCTTGGGCGCCAGGTCCCGGAGCGGATTGCGCGCCGCGAGGCGCCGGCCCAAGAGCTGCAAGTCCAGCAGGTTGGTTACCACCAAGTCCTCGGCGAGGGTGTACTCACACTGTAGCCAACACTCACCCGAATGGGCCAGGCCGAAATCCACCCACCGGGTGGCGGGATCGTGGTCGAAGGCATTCTCGGCCAGCCCGACCAGCGGGTGGGCACGCGAGGCGGTGAGACGCGCGTGCGGGGCTGCGCCCCTGCCCAACCCGACCATCGGCCCCAGCAGCTCCAGCTCCGCCAGTTGCACGCTCATCGCGGGCTCTGGGTTGCCCGGCCACGGTCCCCGGGCGGCCTCCACAACCAGCCGACAAGCAGCGTACGCCGTCTGGTTCGTCACCGCGAACTGGCGCCGCTGATTCCGCCCGGTGAAGACCTGATTCGTGCGCGCATCGAGCAAGGTCCAGGTTCGCCCTCCGTTGGTGGAACCTAACAGCCGCCACGCCGCGGGGTCGTGTCCGGCGTAGTCCTGGCTCGAGGTGAGGGCGTAGCCGGTGACGATGCGGGCCGGTGACGGCGGCGCGGAGGGGCTGCGGGTGGGCGTTGGGCCCGCCAGCGCCAGACTCATCCCGAGCGCCGCGCCCGCCGCCCCCAAAAACACAGCTCCAAGGACGCAGCGGCGCCGTCCAATCGACATAAGTGGTCGTGGGAGGTGGAAGGCAGCATTCAACTTCTACTAACTATCCATCGGCAGAGCCTCTGGAGAACTGTAACGCCACGCCGGCCGCTTCCCGCCCACGCCGCGGAGCCCCCGCCCTGGGCGGTCTCAGGGATTATCGGCAACCCCAGGGCCTGACTTGAACCGTGGCGCAACCCCCGGGGCGGCTCCCCTCGCGCCGGCGCCACTGACCGGTCGGCTCCAAGGTTCGACCGGAGATCGGCGGCTCAAACCCAAGGCCCCTAAGAATCACTCCTTGCGCCCCGTGTCGCCGCCCCGGCGCTGGCTCAGGCGCGAGCCCGCACCCCCAAACATCTTGTTGTGTGGGTCGCCTCCCGAGAGCACATACGCCATTAGGTCGAGGACCTCGTCCTGTTGCAGCACATCCAGCAGGCCCTCGGGCATCGGGGAGACTTTCGAGAGTTCAATCGATTTGATCTGCTTCCGGTTCAGCGTGACGATCTGGCTGGGATCGAACATGTCGGTGTTCACCTGGACATTCTCGCCGCCCAAATAGACGATGTGGCCGGTCACCACGTCGCCATCGAGCTTGGTGATGTTGACGGCGGCGTAGAGGTCGCTGATCGTTTTGCTCGGTTCCACGATCGCCTCCAAAAGGTCCCGGGGGCTGAAGCGTCCTCCGGCGGTGGTGAGGTCCGGGCCGACCGCGCCTCCTTCATTATTGAAACGGTGGCAGGCAAAGCAGCCGACCGCCCCGAAGAGCTGCCGCCCCCGGGTGAAACTGCGGTCATGCAAGCCGTGCGCGGCGAACGGCGCCAGGTCATTCACGGTCCAATGCTTGACAAAGGCGTGACCGGCCAGGGCTTGGCGCATGGCCTCCAGCGGCGATTGCACCACAGGCTTGGCGTCGAGGATCGGCTTCAGACCCACCCGTTCCTCCGGGCTGAGCGTGGTGAGGGCGTCGTTGCGAATCAGCCGCATGAACCCGGCGAAGCTCGCGCCGCCGCGATAGCCGGCCGCCTTGAGGAACCAGGTAAAATAGGCTTGGCGCAGCGCCGGGGTCCAGCCGGTCTGGAGCATCCGCAGGGACTTGATGTATTCGATTTGCTCCTCCTGCGTCGGTGCCTTCGCGACCAGCGCCAGGGCCTTTCGGGCCACGTCCGGCGCTTGGAGATAGACCAGCATTTGACACAACTCGGCGTTTACTTCCCGGCTGCCGGCGGGAAAGAGCGGGTCAAACCGGGCGATAAGCCGCTGCCGGGTGGCGTCATCCGGCGCCCCAAGGCGCGTAAAGGTCACGGCATAAACCCGCGTCAGCTCCAAACGCTGGCTTTCGGTCAAGCCGTTCCAGGACAACCGGCCCAAGGCCCCCAGGACGGCTTGCTCCACCGACGGGTTCGCCGCTGGCTCCGTCGGTTGGCGATGCAACGCGTCGCGGCCGCTGACGCGCACGAGCGCCAAGAGGGCGGTAATCGCCCGTTCGGGCTCGCGTTCGGCCAACGCGCGCGCGCTCCATTGGCGCGGGTCTTGCCACTCCAGCGCCACCCGAGCCGCGAAGCGAACGAAGCGATCCGGCGCTCCCAGGTAAGGCCAGACCGCGTTGACGGCCCGCGGGTCCTGATGGCCCTGGAAGCGCTCGAGTTGCCGCCGCAAGACGCGGGCCTTGGCCCCGCGGGTGTCGGGGCCTGCCGGCGCGGTGGATTCGCGGCCGGTGTACGTCAGCCGGTACAAACCCGTCTGGATGCGCCAGCCCCCGGTCACGAAATACAGCGCCCCGTCCCGCGGGTTCACCACCGTGGCCGTGGTCGGCAGCGGGGTGCCGGTCAAGAAGAGCTCGAGCTGGCCACGGTAAGCGGCGC
>JAJXTA010000464.1 GCA_021784265.1 bacterium
ACCGGCGTGCGGCCGCGCTCGCCGCGTTTCCCCGACTGGCGGGGCGGGAGGTGGTACTGGCCGTGGGCCGCGTGGATCCGGTCAAGAACCAACTCTGGCTGGTGGAGCAGCTCCCGGCGCTGCGCCATCGGCATCCGACGGCCTTGTTGGTCCTGGCGGGGCCCGCTACCGACGCGACCTACCGCCAGAGCCTCGAGGCGCGCATCCAGGCCCTGGGCCTGGCCGATCACGTATGCCTTACCGGGGGCCTGCCCCCAGGGGACCCGCGGCTGGTCGGCCTGCTCCAGACCGCGCGCGTGTTGGTCTTGCCTTCCCTCTCGGAAACGTTCGGCCTGGTGATCCTTGAGGCGTGGGCGGCGGGAACCGCGGTCCTGTGCAGCCGCACCTCGGGGGCGTTGGCCTTGGTGCGCGAGAGGGAGAACGGTTGGCTGTTTGATGTGGCGGAGCCGCACCAGTTCCACGCGGCGCTGGATGAGGTGCTGCGCGTACCCGAGGTTGCCCGCGGCTTGGCCGCCGCGGGTGGGCGATTGGTCCGCGCCGAATACGACACGACGGTCCTGGCGGGTCGGCTCAAGCGGCTCTACACCCAACTCACGGAGGAACGCCATGCGCTACGTCCTGCTGCGTGACGACGATACGAACGCCTTCACCCCGGTCACCTGCCTCGAACGGCTCTACCGCCCGTTTCTGGACCGCGGCTTGCCGGTGAACCTGGCGGTGATCCCCGCCGTGCGCACCGACGCCGCCCAGGCCGACGGCCGGCCGGAGGGGTTCCTGCCCGCCCAACCGCCCGCGGTCCCGGCCCGGGTGCCGGTCGGTCAGAGCCGTGAACTTATCCAGTACCTCCGCGACAACCCTGGCTTCCACGTGGTCCAACATGGTTGCGACCATTCCTTTTATGAATTCGACAGCCCGGACCCGCATGAGGTGGCCGGCCGCCTGGCGGAAGGGACGCACTGGTTGCAACAGGCCGGCTTCGCGGCCCCCGAGACCTTCGTGGCTCCTTACGACAAACTCTCCCGCGCCAGCCTCGCCGCCGTGGGCCGGCGCTTCCGCGTCCTCTCGACCGGCTGGTTCGAGTTGCGCCGGCTCCCCTGGTCCTGGTGGCCCGCCTACCTCTGGAAGAAGCTCGCGGGCAAGGCCCACTGGCGTGTGGGCCGGACCTTGCTTCTGAGCCATCCCGGCTGCCTGCTCTCCCGCCACCGACCACGGGAGACCATGCTCGCGGCAGTCCAGCACGCGGTCCGCTCCCGCCCGTTAACCGTCCTGGTGACCCATTGGTGGGAGTACTTCCGGGCCGGCCGCCCCGAGGAAGAGTTCATTGACGTGTTGCACCAAACCGCCGCCTTCCTGGCCAGCACCCCCGACGTGCGGGTCCTCTCGTTCGCGGAATTGGCCCGGAGCGGTCTGCCGCGGCGCCAGGAGTGGCTCGCCGTCACCGCCCCGCTAGCGTCCCCGTCGGCCTGATCCGCTCGGTCCGCTGGGAGGACCGGCGGCGATGGCCGGGAAGGCGGCTTACCTACCTTCGCCGGTCGGTACGCCCGGCTTGAACCACGCTTTACCGCACCACGGCCAGCGCGGGCTTGCGTGGGGGAGGCCCCGGCTGGGAGGAAGTCCGCTCGCCCGCGTCCGGGGCGGTGCGGTTACGTCCAGCGGCCACCTGGGCGTCGCGGACCATGAGTTGGTAGAGGTGGGGGATGGCTTGCACTTCCGCCGGGATCTCCCGTTGATTGGTGAGCAGAACGGCGGCGCTCTGCGGGTCGGCGGGATGATAGCCATGCATGGCGCGAATGGGTCGCTGGCCCATGTGGCTAGGAACGATGAGGACGCCTTCTTTGACCAGGAAGATCAACTCGCCAAAGTAGCGGTCGGGGAAGAGCGCCCCCAGGCGCGCGAGTTCGTCGTCGGGGAGAATCCGACCCTGGGGAATGCCGCGCAGGCACTGGGTGATCTGGGTGCGGGCGGTATCATTGAAGAACCAGAAGCGGGCGAGGGTCGAGTCATAAACCACGGCGTAATCCTGGGGCATCCGCACCGGCAGGGCGCGGATCTGTTGTTGGAGATCCAGGAGTTCGTCGCAATTGGCCATGCCATGATCGCTGAAGACGTAGAGGCGGACCTCGTCGTAGTGCCGCCCGGCGGCGGCCACGAGTTCATTGATCCCTTCCTCATAGCCGCCGAGCTTGGGCGCGATTTCCGGCGCCGGGTGCCCCACCCGATGCAGCAGCCCATCCAGCTCCGGCCAATAGACGAAGACAAAATCCACGGCCTCGCTCTCGATGGCGGCGCGGGCCTGACGGAGGTTTTCGCGCTCGCCGCTGGCGGGATCGCTGACGTGGTAGGGAATGTCGTGGAGCTTGAGGAAATCGAAGATATTGGGACCGCGGTTCATCCCGCCGCAGCGGAGCGGACTCTTTTTCTCGGTGAAATCGAAGAGACTGATATGGCGGAAGGGGATGTTGTAGAGGTCGAAGTAGCCGCGGAACCCCAGCCGGGCCTTGACCCAGCGGGAGAGCCAGCGGCGGAAAATCCGGCGGCTGGTCAGGGCCTCGGGGAGCCAGCGCAAGGGGCGGAGGCTCTTGAAGGGGGAATGGCCCGGGTCGTAAACGAAGTAACACCAGTTCCGGTGCTCGACCGGCCAGGCGCCCGAGAGGATCGAGGGGATGCAGGCCGAGCTGTAACCGAACACCGATTCCAACCGTTGGCGGTGCGGCGCGACGGTGCGGGCAAACGGGGTCTCCTTGATGAGTTCCCAACCACAGGCGTCGATGAAAATGAACAGCGGCAGGAGAGCTTTCATGCGGCGGCGGGTTGCGACACGGAGGCCGGTTCGGCGGGCGGAAGACAGGGCCCCGGCACGATTTCGAACAGGTGATGCATCTGCGTGAGTTCGAGCACCTGCTGGACCGGGAGCGGGGGTGCCAGGAGGCGGAACACCACCGGCGGCGTGCGGCGTTGCACGCTTTTGTAGATGGAGACCAGGGCGCCCAGGCCCCAGGCATCGACCGAGGCGGCTTCGGAGAGGTCGATTTCCAGGGCATGCAAGCGGTCGGGCAAGGCGGCGCAAACCTCGTCCCGAAAGGGTTGGGCGTTGCTGGCGCCCAGCTCGCGCAGGCCGCGGACGGTTACCGTTCGGTCGTAGCATTGGATTTTCATAAGGAGTGAGTGCTCGGCTCCGGGCGGAGCCGGCGCGGCGCGAGGAGGAGGTGGTCGCGCAGGCGCGCATACGGAAAGCCCAGGAGCAGGAGCCAGACGGCTTGGACCAGGATGCCGGCGTTGAGTGCCGGACCACGGAGGGCCGCGTAGAGGCTGGCATGAGCGCAGGCCTCGTCGCTCAAGGGCTGGTCGCAACCCTGGACCTCGGCGAGGGAAACCAAGCCCAGCGGGGCCGTGAGCCCCAGCCGTTCGAAGTCGGTCGTCAAGTGGGCCGCCTGGTACCGGTCCAGGGGGCGGTTGCCAACCCAGTGGAATCGACCGCGGACGATCTCCCACAATTGGGGCCAACGCGCCAACCAGCGATTGGCCACCGCTAATTCGTAGTAGGCCATCTCGACGCCGGAGAAGGGTATGGGCTCTCGTTGCGGGCGTATGGCCACCTGGGTGCGCACGGCCCGCCGGCCACGCGCCTTGGCGCCCGCCGCCGCCAGGAGAGCCAAGGGCAACGTCAACAACAAGACCGCCCCGGCCGCCAGCCGTTCCACCAACCCCACGCGTTCCCAGGGCGAAGGTTCCCGAGTGAGGGAGGCCAGGACAAAAGGATCGGCGACGGTGACCGCGGACTCCGTGCGCCAGTTGACCAGGGTGCGTCCGAGGGCCAGGGACTCATGCAGGTTCGCCAGCCGTCCCACGAAGGTCTCCGGACCCACCACACTCCGCGCCACCGTGGTGCCCGCGGCCACGA
>JAJXTA010000465.1 GCA_021784265.1 bacterium
TAGCGCTCTGGCGGGCGTCCTCGGCATCGAACAACAGGAAGGTGAATGCCGGGCCGAGGTCGGCGCGGTCGGCCTGGACCACCATCTGAGCCCGGCCACTCCGGAGGACGAAATACTCACGGCCGTAGAAGAAGGCGCGTTGGTTGAGTTCAACCAAGGCACCCTCGGTGGCGGCGCGGGCACCGACCACCGCGCCGAGGATCACGAGGATCCAGGAATAAAGGCGACCCAGCATTGTTGGCTCGGCGCCCGCATCGGCCGGCAAGCGGCTGGGAACGCGGGCGCCGTGCGCGCACGATCATCAACCCGACCCTAACCCACCAGGCAAGGGGAAAGCGGCTGGGTCCGGCCCGGGGGAAGCCCGTCCCGCCGCGCCGGTCGTTATTAATGGCCCTTGCCAAAACCCGACCTAAGGAGAAGGATGCCCGAAGAGCACCGCCTAACGCGCCGTTAACAATCAGAGCTTATTGACTGAGCTATGAACCCGTCCCCAGCCACTCGATCCGTCCCCGCCAACCCTGGTCCCGCGAATCATCTCCCGACCCGGGCTTCGGCTCCCGCCACACCGGCCCGCGAGAATCCGGCGTCCCGCCCGGGCGCCAAGCCCGAGCCCAGCGGCGGCGCCGGCCCGACCTCGCGCCGGGAATTCCTCAAGCATTCCAGCCAGGCGGCGGCGGGCGCGGCGTTGGCGGGGGTGCTGCTCCCGCATGTCCACGCCGCGGAAGATCACACCATCAAGATCGCGTTGGTTGGCTGCGGCGGGCGCGGGACGGGAGCGGCGGCCAACGCCCTGTCCACCAAGGGCCCGACCAAACTCTGGGCGATGGCCGACGTGTTTCCGCACCGCTTGCAAGCGAGCATGCAGGCGCTTTCCACCAAGTTTGGCAGCCAGGTCGAGGTGCCCCCGGAGCGCCAATTCCTCGGGTTGGACGCCTTCAAGAAGGCCATCGACGCCCTGGACAAAGGGGATCTCGTCTTGCTGACGACCCCACCGGCGTTCCGTCCCATCCATTTTGATTACGCCGTGCAGCAGGAGCGCAACGTGTTCATGGAAAAGTCCTTCGCGGTCGATCCCGCCGGGATTCGTCGGGTGCTGCGGGTGGGGGAGGCGGCGGCGAACAAAGGGCTGAAGGTGGCGGGCGGCCTGATGAGCCGCCACTACAAGCCGCTGGAGGAGGCCATCGGGCAGATCCACGACGGGTTGATCGGCGACGTGATCACGGCCTGGGCGTACCGCATGCACGGGCCGGTGGGTCTCAACCCCCGCCAGCCCGGCCAGAACGAGAACGCCTACCAGATCTCCAACTACAGTTGTTTCACCTGGCTCAACGGGAGCTTCATCGTGGACTGGCTCATCCACAACGTCGATGTCTGTTGCTGGGTCAAAGACGCCTGGCCGGTCGCCGTCCAAGGCATGGGGGGGCGACAAGTCCGGCGCGAGCCCGACCAACTCTTCGATCACTACGACGCCGAGTTCACCTTCGCCGACGGGACCCGGATGTTTGTCGAGGCGCGCCACATGACCCGCTGTTGGGATTTCTGGGGTTGCGTGGTCCACGGCGCCAAGGGCTCGGCGATCCTGGGTGAAGGGGTGCCGAAACCCCGCCTCTACAAGGGATTCAAACAGGTCCCGGACAATCTGGCGTGGCATTACTCGGGGCCCGACTGCGACCATTACCAGTATGAGCACGACCTGCTCTTCGACGCCATCCGCAACAACAAGCCCTATAACGAGACGACCCGCTGCGCCAAGTCGTGTCTCACGGCGATCATGGGGCGGATGGCGTGCGAATCGGGCCAGTTGATCACCTGGGACGACGCCCTGGCCTCGAACCAGGAACTGGCGCCGGGCCTGGAGAACCTCGTCTGGGACGGTCCCGCGCCGGTGATGCCCGACGCCAACGGTCAGTATCCCATCGCCATGCCGGGTCAGACGGTCGTGCTTTAGCCCGGTGCGCCCGGGGCGCGCGGCGTTACGCCTCCTGGAGCGTGCTCCGGACGCGGGCGAGGAGCTCGCCGGAAGTGCAGGGTTTGGAGAGGATCACGCTAACGCCGCAGGCGGCCAACTCGTGTTGGGTGGTTTCGCGGCTTAAGCCCGTGGTGGCAATGACCTTCAGCCCCGGAGCGCGTTGCTTGAGTTCCCGCACCAAGGCCACGCCGTCCATGACCGGCATCATGATGTCGGTCAGGACCAGCGCCACCTCGGGTTGGTGGTCGGTGAAGAGGGAGAGGGCATCGCGGCCGTCGGTCGCGGGGAGGACGCGGTAGCCGTATTGTTGCAGCGTCCGGCTGGTGACGCCGCGGACGGCGGGCTCGTCGTCCACGACAAGGATTAACTCGCCTTGGCCGTGCGGGGCCTCAGGGGCGGGCGCTGGGGCTTCGGGTTGGACCCGGACCTCTGCGGGCAAATAGACGCGGAAGGTGGTGCCTTTGCCCGGGACGCTGAGGACCTTGATGAAGCCGCCGTGGCTCTTGACGATGCCCTGCACGGTGGAGAGCCCCAGACCGGTGCCCTTGCCTGGGGCCTTGGTGGTAAAGAAGGGCTCGAAGATCCGGTCCAGGACTTCCGGGGTGATGCCGGTGCCGGTGTCGCTCACTTGCACCTGCACGTAGGCCCCCGGTTTAGCCTCGGGGCCCAATCGGGAGGCCGCGCCGTCGAGGCGCAGGTTCTTGGCACGCACGGCCAGGAGTCCGCCCTCGGGCATGGCGTCGCGGGCGTTGAGGCAGAGGTTGAGAAAGACCTGGTGCAACTGGGTCGCGTCGCCGAGGATCGTCCAGAGTTCCTGGGGCAGGGCCACCCGCACCGTAATCGCCTTGGGGAAGGTCTCGTTGACGATCTTGCGGAGGTCGTGGATGAGATGGTGGAGGTTGAGCGGGGCCCGCTCCCCCTCGATGCCGCGGGCGAAGGTGAGCACTTGGCGGACGATATCCGAGGCCCGCTTCGCGTTGGACTCGATGGTGTCGGCCAACTCGAGGAATTCCGGCTCTTTACTCTGGCAGCGGAGCATCGAGGCGGCCATGAGGATGGGGGCCAGGATATTATTGAGGTCGTGGGCGATCCCCCCCGCCAGCGTGCCAATGCTCTCCATCCGCTGCGCCCGGAGGAATTGCTTTTCCAGCGCCTTCCGCTCGGTGATGTCGGTGTTGACGAAGAGGAGGGATTTGGGTTGGCCCAGGCGGTCGCGCACCAGGGTGATGCGGGCCTCGACCTGCAGGGGGCGGCGATCTTTGGCGAGCTGGTGGAATTCGCCGCGCCACTGGCCTTGGGCGAGGGCGGTGTCACACGCCTCTTGGATGCCCGGCAGGAGCGTGGCCTCATAGAGGAAGTCACCAATCGCGCGACCGAGGACCTCGGTGGGCTTCCAGCCATAGAGCCGCTCGGCGGCGGCATTCCAGAATTGAACCTTGCTCTCCAAGTCGCCGACGAAGATAGCGTCTTGAGTCACCTCCAGCAGCATGGCTTGCTCGCGGAGCTTCTCCTCGGCCTGTTTGCGCTCGGTGATGTCGCGCCGGAGGATGTTGACCACGGTGCGGCCGCCCAATTGCATGGTGCTGGCCGTCACCAGGACGTGGCGCAGCTCGCCTTGCTTGGTCCGGTGCTGGATCTCGAAGCACTCGCGCCCGCTGCGAAGAATGGCCTGGAGATGGTCGCGGACTTGATCGGCGGTCTCGGAGGCGACCGAATGGGCCAAGGGCAGGCGCGCGAACTCCTCGCGGGCATAGCCCAGTTGGGCACTGGCGGCGTCGTTGAACGCCACGGGCAGGGTCGTGTCCCGGTCCAGAATCAGGATGCCGTCCGGCGAGGCCTCGAAGAGGGTGCGGAAGCGCTGTTCGGATTCAAGCACGCTGGCTTCCAACTGTTGGCGCGCGCGCCAGTGACGCGCCTCG
>JAJXTA010000466.1 GCA_021784265.1 bacterium
CGTGGCTGAACCAACTATTGTATGTGTGCCGTCTTTTTACCCCATTTGGGGGGCCGGGTGCAAGCGTTTTTTTCGCATTTTCTTTGTTGCGCCCACACAGCCGCCGGGCGGGCGGCTCGCCCCCCCTCGTCCGCGGCGATTACGAGCCAGCCAGGCTGTAAGTGATTCATCCCCAATTTGTCGCACGCAAACGGCCGCGCTCCAAACTGGCGTCACTCACCGCGGCCCGCGGAGGCGCGGCTCTGGCCCCGCCCCGGCCGCCTACCCGGCCCCGGCGGCGGCCCGTTCCGGGTCGCCGCTTGCCAGCGCCCCGGGCCCCGGGTTAACAGTGGGGGGTGTTAAGCGACACTCAAACGACGGGTGGCGAAGAGGGCATGATCCAAGTGCTCGGGGCGCGCGAGCACAACCTCCAAAACCTGGCAGTGAGCATCCCGCGGGGGCGGCTGGTGGTCATTACCGGGGTCAGCGGCTCAGGCAAGAGCACCCTGGCGTTCGATCTCCTCTTCGCCGAAGGCCAGCGGCGGTTTTTGGACTCGATGAACGCCTATGCGCGGCAGTTCGTCGAGCAACTGCCCCGCCCCGACGTGGACCTTATCAGCGGCTTGCCGCCGACGGTCAGCATTGAACAACGCAACTCCCGCGGCGGGGGCAAGAGCACCGTGGCGACGATTACCGAGGTCCAGCATTTCCTGCGCCTGCTCTTCGCCCGCCTGGGCCGGCAGTACTGTCCGGAGTGCGGGGTCGCGGTGGAAGCCCAGACCCGGGATCAACTGGCCCGGCAGCTCGCCCGCGAGCTCGAGCGGCGCGGCGACCTACGCCTCTTGGCCCCGATCATTCGTGACCGGAAAGGCTTTCACACCGAGGTGGCGGCGTGGGCGCACCAGCATGGGTACGCCGAGGTGCGGGCCGATGGCCGACTATACCCGGCGGCCGAACGCCTGCGCCTGGACCGGTTCAAGGAGCACCATGTCGAAATCGTCACCGGCTGGCTGCGGGTGTCGCCGGAGCGGCTGCGGAGGGGCGGTCGGGGCGGGCCCGGCGGTGAGGCCGCGACCGTGGTGGGACGCACGCTGGACCTCGGCCAAGGCAGCCTGATGGCTCTGGATGGTCAGGGTCAGGTGACCCTGCATTCCACCGAACGCGCCTGCGCCTCCTGCGGGCGGTCGTTCCAGCCGCTGGATCCTAAGCTCTTCAGCTACAACTCCCCGCGGGGGTGGTGTCCACGCTGCCGCGGGTTTGGCGAGCTGTTTTATCTCCCGGAGGTCGAGCGGGGCGCCCGGGCGGATGCCATCGAGGAGTCCTGGTTCGGCTGGATGGAAGGCAAGCGCGAACCGTGCCCGGAATGCCACGGGGCGCGCTTGAACCCGGTGGCCCGCGCGGTGCGTTTGGCCCTCGAGGAGGGCCGGCCGGGCCCCTCCCAATCCCGCGGCAAGGGCGTCGAGGACTTCAACCGCGCTACGGTGGCCGAGGCCGCCGCTTACTTCCGCGCCGTCAAACCCAACGGGCGCGCGGCCGAGATCGCCCGAGATATCCTGCCCGAAATCCGCGAGCGCCTCCGCTTCCTCGAAGAGGTGGGTCTGGGTTATCTGCAACTGGGGCGGGCGGTCACCACCCTTTCGGGCGGCGAAGCCCAGCGGATTCGCCTGGCCGCCCAACTGGGCTCCAACCTCAGCGGGGTGCTCTACATCCTGGACGAGCCGACCATCGGCTTGCATGCGCGCGACAACGTGCGGCTGCTGACCACCCTCAAGCGGTTGCGGGCGCGCGGTAACTCCCTGGTCGTGGTCGAACACGACGAAGCCACGATGCGCGAGGCCGACCACATCATCGATCTGGGCCCGGGCGCCGGCATCAATGGTGGCCGGGTGATCGCCAGCGGCTCGCTCCGGGAACTGCTGCGCCACCAGGATTCACTCACCGGACGGTGTCTGCGCCAACACCGTGCCTATCCCAGTCATGGTCCGCGCCGTCCCCCCGAGGCCTTCCTGACCCTGAGCGGCGCGACGGCCCACAACCTGCGCCACCTCACGGCGCGGTTCCCCTTGAGCCGGCTGGTGGTCGTGACTGGGGTCAGCGGGTCAGGCAAGAGCACCCTGGTGCGCGAGTGCCTTCTGCCGGCGTTGCGGGCCGGTTTGAAGGGCCGAGGACGAGGCGGCGCGTCGGCTCGCGCGCGCACGGCCCGCCCGGGCCAACCCTCCACCGGCCAAGTCACCGGCTTTGCGCCCCTCCAGGCCGTCTTCGAGGTGGACCAATCCCCCATCGGCCGCACCCCGCGCTCGACTCCGGCCACCTACGTCGGCTTCTTCGACGACATCCGGCGGCTCTTTGCCCTCACCCCCGAAGCCCGCCTGCGGGGTTACGGGCCTGGGCGGTTCTCCTTCAACAGCCCCCTGGGCCGCTGCCCGGGCTGTGCGGGCGCGGGGATTGTCAAGTTGGAGATGAACTTCCTGCCTCCCGCCTACACGCCCTGCGAGAGCTGCGGCGGGGCGCGGTTCAACCGGGAGACGCTCGATATCGAGTACCGCGGCAGGAACGTGGCGCAAGTCCTCGAGTTGAGTGTGGCCGAGGCCCTCGAGTTCTTCCACGCCGTGCCCCGGATCTGCCGGAGTCTGGCCGCCCTGCGGGACACCGGGCTGGAGTACCTCAAGCTGGGTCAGACCAGCCCGACCCTGAGCGGCGGCGAAGCCCAGCGGGTCAAGTTGGTCACCCACTTGCTGAGCGGCCTGCGCGACCCCGCGGCGCGCGCCAACCTCCACCTCCGCCCCAACCTCTTCCTGCTCGAGGAGCCGACCATCGGCCTGCACATCGCCGATGTCCGCCGCCTGGTCGAAATGTTGCACCGCTTGGTCGCCGCCGGTCACTCGGTGATCGTGATCGAGCACAACCTGGACTTGATCGCGGAGGCGGATTGGGTGCTCGACCTCGGCCCGGAAGCCGGCCCTGGCGGGGGCCGCATCATTGCTCAAGGGACACCCGAAGCCGTGGCGGGCCACCCGCAGTCTCACACCGGTCGGTTCCTGCGCCACGTGCTCGGCCGCCAACGTCGCTAGCGCCGCCCCGCGCTCCCTTTCGACCCCGCCACATCCGCTCCTCGGCAAACCGGGATCAGCGTTCCGAGTTCCTGGCTCCGCCGGCAACGCGCCTCTGGCCATTGTTCTCGTCCGCGAGGAGAACGCGGAGCTGAACCCGGGTCCCTGGCCCGGCGGAATCGCTTGATTTGGGTCAAACCACCCCTGCCGGGCGCCGCGTCCAATGGGGAGTCGCTATCGACCAACGCTATGAAACGATGCCACCGTCCAGACTCCGCCGCCCGCCAGCCTCCCGGTGTGGCGGCCGGCGCCGCGCCCCCACTCCGCTGGCTCCTGGGCCTTCTCCTGCTCGGCGCGCTGACGCCGGCCGCTCCCGCTGCGCCGCCCTTGGACATCGAGGTCGTTCCCAATTTTCACCCCGCCTGCTGCGGCTGGCTGACCGACTGGTCCACCGAGCGCAACTATTGCGCCAACAGTTACCTCGACCATCTGGACCGGGTGCGGGACGATCCCAACTACGCCTTCGCCTTCTCGGAAGTGCCGAACTTGCTGGCGATTGAGCAGTTCGAGCCGGGCCGTTTCGCCGAGCTGGCGCAACGGGTCAAGGAGGGTCGGGTCGAGCTGGTGAACGCCTTCTTCCTCGAACCCACCATCAACCTCTCCGGAGGCGAGGCGCTGGTCAAGAGCGGCCTCGAGGGGCTGCGTTGGCAGACCCAGGTGCTGGGCGCCCGCCCTCGCTTCGCCTGGATGATCGATGTCTGCGGCCTTCACGAGCAGATGGCCCAGATCACCGCCGGCCTGGAGCTGGACGCCCTCTTCTACACCCGGCATAACCCCACCGAGATCGGA
>JAJXTA010000467.1 GCA_021784265.1 bacterium
CTTGAACGTATCCAGCCATTTTCGACGGTCTTCCGGTGAGCCGCTCCTCCAGGCCGCCTCCATCGCCACCTGCGGGTCGTTGGGGTACTTCTCCTCCGCTTCCTTCAACAAGGCTTGGTCGTGCGTGGCGCGGAAGGCGGCCAGCAAACTCGCGGCGTCACGATGGTTGTCCAGCAGGTAGCCTTGCACCTGGTCGGGACGCAGCTCCGCGCCTTCGCCGTTCATCAAGCGGGTAAACACACTCGTGGGGTGCGGCGCCGGCGGGACGAGCCCTGGCGTCGGCGGCGGTCGCGTCCGCGGCAGGGTGCCGCCGAGCGGGACGGGCGGAGCCGCGGGTGGGAGCGGCGTCGGGCCAAGCCAGAAGAGCAAGCCCGCCAGCGCCAAGCCCCCGCCCACGATCACAGTCACAGGCCGTTTGGTCATCGTTTCCATTGACGGTTGGACCAGGCACGCGGGGACTCGTTTCAGCCCCCCGGGGCGGCGGCTCGCCGATGCGGGCTGAGCCAAGGCGGTGCCATGCGGGCCGGGCGCGAGGCGGAGCGGGTCAGCGGTCCCTCTCCGGCCAGACAGCAACCCCACCCGGGTGATTACCTCCCGCAGTGTGTGGGGAAGGCGTCGCGCACCTCGGGGCGCAGGAGGATGACGAGCGCCCAGATGCCGACCGGCAAGCCCACCAAACTGATCGAGACGATGGCAAGAATCGCGGCCACCAGCGCCCAAGTGTAACTCTGCAGGCGGAGCATCTTCACCCCGCCGTAGAAGATCAGGGGCGCGACGACGAGTTTGATCCCGCCGGCGATCAACCCCGCACCCGCGATCAACCCCGGCAGCAAACCGTGCAGGCCTGGAATACCGAGCCCGCCGAGGAAGGCGAGCCCGGCGGCCAGCGGGCCGCCTAACAATAGGAATAACTTGATGGCGGAAAGCAGCTTGAGCACCCCGACGACCATCAGGCCGATGGCAGGAGCGGTGACCCGCGCTGTGACCGCCGCGGACGGCCAGGGGGGCGGCACCGGGCTGGGGAACCCCGCGGGTCTCTCCGGGGGCGGCGCACCCGGCCCTGGACTGGCCGCGCGCGGGTTGACCGGGGGTGGCGCACTTGGTGGGGTGCTGGCGATGGTCTCGACATCGGTCTTCACTTGCCCCGCCTGTTGGTAGCGACGCTCCGGTTCCTTCTCCAGCGCCCGCAGCACCACCTCGTCCAGGCGCACGTCCACATCCACTTTGCGGGAAGGGGGAGCGAACCGGCCCAGGGGCAGCTCGCCGGTGAGCATTTCGTAGAACACGACCCCCAAGGAGAAGATGTCGGCCCGGTGATCGACGGTCTGCGGCCGCTCGAGTTGTTCCGGGGCCATGTAGGAGGGGGTGCCGATGATCTGCTGCGCTTGGGTCAGGCCCGTCGAGCCCGGCTGGCCCATGATCTTGGCGATGCCGAAGTCGGCCATTTTCACCTGCCCCTGCTTGTCCAAGAGGATGTTCTCCGGTTTCACGTCCCGATGCACCACGCCTTGCTTATGGGCGTATTGCAGCGCCTCGCAGATGCGGGGCACGATGGCCAAGGCTTCCTCGGGGCTGAGTTTCCGGGTCTGCAGCAGTTGCCGGAGGGTGACGCCATCCACGTACTCCATCAGCAGATAGAATCGACCTTGCACCTCGCCAAAATCGTGGATGGTGACGATGTTCGGGTGTTGGAGCAGGGCCAAGGTTCGGGCCTCGCGTTGGAAACGCTCGGCAAACTGAGGGTCGCCCTGCTTGTCCGCGGAGAGGAGCTTCAGCGCCACCAAGCGGTCCAACCGCGGTTGTCGCGCCTTGTACACCGCGCCCATGCCGCCGTGACCGAGCGCTTCGAGGATTTCCAGGTGCGGGAACAGGCTGGCGATGGCAGCCGGTGGCGGCGGGCCGGCATCCTCGGCTCGCGGGCCGGCAGAGCCGGTCGCTTGGGTGGGCGGGGCCGCCCCGGCCTTGAGCAGGCACTCCGGGCATAAGCCGCCGAGGGCGGCGGGCGGCAGCGGTTTGCCGCAAGTGGGACAGGTCGCGTTCATATTCGGCCTTTTACCTAATACACCGGAATCCGCGGCCAAAGGTTACAGCCAGCCCGGAGACCGGAACGCGCGGGCCCCTTGGCCTTACGGTCCGGACAGGGCCTGGAGCAGATACCGCAACTCATCCTCGACCTCCTCCGGCGTGGCGACGGTCTCGGCAATGGTCTGACGCAGCAGGTCGCGGTAGCGTCGGCGCAGTCGATGAACCGCGACCTTGATCGCCCCCGGACTCAGGTTGAGGTCCGGGGCCAGGCTGGCATACGGCGCCCCACCGGACCGCTCGGTGAGCGTGGGCCGCAGGGCGGCGAAGAGGGCCGCCTTGCCTTCCCGCCGGTATTGCCCCTCCAAGCGACTGTAAACGGTCTCGAGCAGGGTGATGGCCCAGGCATGATCGTAGGCCTGTTCCGGGCTCAGCCCGCCTGCCACCGCCAACCGGGCTTCGGTATCGCCGAGCGCCATGGGGATCACCCGCGCGTGGCCGCGCTTCTGGGCGCACGCTTTGTCCCATTCGTCGGCCAGAAAGTGGTTCATGCTGGCCAGCAGAAAGGCCCGGAAGCGGCCCTTGCGGGGATCGCGCCCCGCCAGCCGGTGACGCGACAGCAATTGCAGGAACAGACCTTGCGTCAGGTCTTGGGCATCTTCGGGGGAATAGCCGCGTCTGCGGGCGTAGGCGTAGAGGGGTGGCCAATAAGTCCGACAGAGCTCTTCCAGGGCCGTCCGCGCCCGCACCGGATCGCTGGCGCCGGCGGAGAGCACCACGGACCAGTGGGTCGTGCCGAACCAGGCGGCGGAGTGTTCCGGGCGCCCGCTCGCGGGCGCGGGGGGAGCGGCGGCGGTCTCCGCTGGAGGGTCAGGCGCGCCGGTTGCTTCCCTGGCGGCCCCGTTCCCGGCCGGCGTGGCGCTTATAGGCGGCATGACATCAAGAGCACTTGATCATGAGCAAGACAGATTGACAAGCTCTCGCGGTTGCTCTCCACTATCGCCCCCATGCAACTGACGCGACGTTTCGCAGGCGTTTCTCGTCCAGTTCTGGCGGCGGCGTTGACTCTGGGTTGGCCCGGGGTCGTCGGCGCGGCCACCGCGCCCGCTGGCCTGGAGGCCCGGGTGGCCCAACTGGAAGCGCGCTGGCAAAGCTTGCCCACCCTCAACACCGGCGACAACGCCTGGCTGCTGGTGAGCACGGCCCTCGTCCTCATGATGACCGCACCCGGCTTGATCCTCTTTTACGGGGGCTTGGTGCGGCGCAAGAACGTCCTGAGCACGATGATGCACAGCTTGTTCTTGATGGGGGTCGTGTCGCTCCTCTGGGCGGTGTATGGCTACAGCCTGGCGTTTGGTGAGGGCACCCGGTTCTGGGGCAATCCTTTCCAGTACTGGATGCTCCGCGGGGTCGGCGAAGCCCCCAACCCGGACTATGCGGCGACGGTGCCCCAGGAATCGTTCATGTTGTTCCAGCTCATGTTCGCGATTATCACCCCGGCGTTGATTAGCGGGGCCTTCGCCGAGCGCATCCGGTTCCGCGCCTTCGCCCTGTTCTCAGTGCTCTGGGTCACGGTCGTCTATTGTCCTCTGGCACACATGGTGTGGGGCAAAGGGGGCCTGTTTAACTGGGCTGCGGGGGGCACGCTGCCGGTGCTGGATTTCGCGGGCGGCACCGTGGTCCACATCAGCTCCGGGGTCTCGGCGCTCGTCTTTGCGCTGCTGCTGGGCAAGCGTTTAGGCTACCCGCGCGAACCCATGCCGCCCCACAATGTGGTCTATAGTCTGATGGGGACGGGCATGCTCTGGGTGGGTTGGTTTGGCTTCAACGCCGGCAGCGCCGTGAGCGCCGGCGG
>JAJXTA010000468.1 GCA_021784265.1 bacterium
AACCCCGCCTGCACGACAAACTTACGGCGGTTGAGGGCGGGAAGTCGCGAGGGGTGCATGAGTCCGATTATGGCCAGCGGCGCGGCGCAGGCAAGAGGCTCGTGGCAGCGCTGGAGAGCAACCGGGTTCGTTGAGCGTCACCGGGGTGGTGCGGTCCAAGCCCAGGGGAGGCTCGCCACACCGTCCGTGGCCTCGGGTGCCGGCCTGACCCGCAGTGGCGCCAGACTAACCGACGCCCGCGGGCCGTCGAGGGTCGGAAGGGAACTGCTCGCTCCCCAGGCAGGGAGCGAGCCGCGCCGGGAGTTAAACCGCGGAAACCGTTACGCCACCGCCTCTTCCACGTCCAGGAAGCCCTCGAGCTGACGGGCACGGGTCGGGTGACGCAGTTTGCGCAAGGCCTTGGCCTCGATCTGCCGAATGCGTTCCCGCGTGACTTTGTATTTCTTGCCTACTTCCTCGAGGGTCCGCTCATAGCCGTCGGTAAGGCCGAAGCGCAGCTCCAACACCTTCCGCTCGCGGTCGGAGAGGGTAGCCAGGACATCGGACAGCTTGGTCTTGAGCATGTGATGGCTGGTGACCTCCGAGGGGTTCTCGGCCATCTTGTCCTCGATCAGGTCGCCGAAGCTGGCGTCTCCATCCTCGCCCACCGGGGCCTGCAACGAGATGGCTTGTTGGGCCATCTTCAGCAGGGCCTGCACGCGCTCGACGGGCATCTGCATCTCATCGGCGATCTCCTCCGGGGTGGCCTCGCGGCCGAACTCCTGGACGATCTGCTGCTGGGCCCGCATGACCTTGTTGATCACCTCGATCATGTGGACCGGGATGCGAACGGTGCGGGCCTGGTCGGCGATGGCCCGCGCGATCGCTTGGCGGATCCACCAAGTCGCGTACGTGGAGAACTTGTAACCGCGGCGGTATTCGAATTTCTCGACGGCGCGCATGAGGCCGAGGTTGCCTTCCTGGATGAGGTCCAGGAACGAGAGGCCGCGGTTGAGGTACTTGCGGGCGATGGACACCACCAAGCGCAGGTTCGCCTCGACCATCTCCTTCTTGGCCTGCAACGCCTTGGCGGCGAAATGCCGCAACTGGCCGTAGGCGCTCAGGAACTCGGCGTGCGGCATCCGCACGAAGTCCTCGAGGGCTTTGATCTGGTGACGTTCGCTCGCGACGACGTTCTTGTGGCGGGCGGCCGAACCGGCATGCTCGGCGGCCTGAAGCGCGCGCAGGCTGGTTTGGAACTTGTCATGGACGTTTTCCGCCATGAGCACCATTTCCTCGATGACCCGCGGCTTGTAGGCAAAGCGGCCGAAGGTCTGTTGCAGCTTGCGATCCAACGACTTCCATTCCTTGAGTCGCTTATCCTGCGCGGGCTTGGCGGCCGCGGTGCGCCAGTGGGCGAACACGGCGTCCACCCGCTGGTCCAACTGGCGGACCTGCTTGACGAGCTGGCGCAAGGCGCGCAGGTGCTGTTCCCGATTGCGGGCCTTGGTATCCAAAATGACGCGGTCGAAGCGCTCTTTGGGGGGCTGGGCGAGGAGCTTTTCCGCCAAGGCGATGTGCTCTTTGGCGGTGAACCCGAAGCTGTAGAGGATGCGGCGCACCTCTTGCTCGCCCTCCTCGATCCGCTTGCAGATGGCCACTTCGCCCTCGCGGTTCAGCAAGGGAACACGACCCATCTGGTTGAGGTACATCCGGACCGGGTCGTCCAGGTTGTCCACCTGGCCGCTTTCCTCGACGGTCTCGGTCGCCGCCGCCTGCTTGGGCTGCTCGACCTCCGAGGCATCGATGATCTCGATGCCGAGGTGGTCGAGGGCGTGATGGATTTCGCCCAACTGATCCGCCGAGAGGACGTCGTTGGGGAAGGCCTCGCTGAGGTCATCGAGGGTGAGGAAGCCCTGCTCCTTGGCCAGCCGCAGCAGCTCCGCGGCCTTGCCGCTGAGGTCCACGTCCGAGCGGCTCTGCAAGGCGTTGATGGCCTCACGCGCTTTAGCCAAGGTGGCCTCCTCCAGCTCGGGGCCATGAGGATGCACCGGAGCCGCGGCCCGGCGGGGGGCTGGGGACGCCACATGGGAATGACCGGGGGCGCGGCCCGCCGGCAGCTTCAGGCGCGGCGCCTTGACCGAGGAGGTCCGGGGCGCCAAGGCGGCACCGAGGTGACCCTGGTCTTCATTTGCCATTCTGTTTGCCACTGCACTCTGCATACAAATTATCCTGCCGACCGTTTTCTGGCGCGGGGTGTGGATCACCGGCCCGATCCTGCGGGAAGGCTTCGGCTTGCCCTGACGGTCAAGCCCGGCGTCATCCCGGGTGGATTCCCGTGCCCCCTGCGCTGGGCACAGGCGCCCCGGTGGGACGCGCGCACGGGCCGCGGTGTCGCTGTGCCCGTCATACTCTGGCTGGCACGGGACGGCCCTTGCCCACGCCGCTGCCGGGTGGCCAACCACCGCTCGCGCCCGAACTGGTTCGTAGGTATAAGATGCATTATCTGAGGCTTTTGTTCAAATTGCTTTCCACCCCGATCGCCCCCAATGCCGGCTTGCCTTCCGCGACGCCTTGTGAAAGCGTTTCCGCCACGAGTTATGGCACATATCAAACTTCACATCCCCGGTCCGGTGGAGGTGAGCGAGAAAACCTTCCGCGCGTTCCGAACCCCAATGATCGGTCATCGCGGCCAAGGATTCAAGGACCTTTATGCGGCAATCCAACCTCGGCTCCGGGAGCTGTTTTGCACCCAACGCCCGGTCTTCCTGAGCACCTCTTCGGCTTGGGGGGTAATGGAGGGCGCCATTCGTAACCTCGTGAGCCGCAAGGTGCTCAATTGCATGTGCGGCGCGTTTTCCGACAAGTGGTATGAGGTCGCCCGCCGTTGTGGCAAGGCGGCCGAAGCCCTCCAGGTGCCCTGGGGGTCGCCGATTCGCGCCAGCGCGGTGGAGGCCAAGCTGGCCACCGGCCAGTTCGACGCCCTGACCCTGATCCACAACGAGACCTCGACCGGCGTGATGAGCCCGCTGGCCGAGATCGCCGCCCTCAAGCGCAAATACCCGGAGGTGATGTTCATCGTGGACGCGGTCAGCTCCCTGACGGCGCTCCCGCTCGAATTCGACGCCCTCGGCCTCGACGTGCTGTTGGCGGGGTCGCAGAAAGCCCTAGCCATGCCCCCCGGCGTCGCGCTCTTCACCTGTTCGGCGGCGGCCCTCGCCAAGGCGGCCACCGTCAACGACCGCGGTTACTACTTCGATTTCGTCGAGTTCGACAAGAACGGACAGCAGAGCATGACCCCCAGCACCCCCAGCATCGGGCATGTTTATGCCCTCCAATCCAAGCTCGAGGACATCTTCACCGAGGGGCTGGCCGCCCGCTACGCCCGGCACCTGCGTCTCGCCCAGCTCACCCGGCAATGGGCGGCGGGCCACGGCTTTACCCTCTTCCCCGAGCCCGGATTCGAATCCGTCACCCTGACGTGCGTGAACAACGGCGCCAAAGCCGGGGGTCGGGTCGTCGATGTGCCCAAACTCCAGAAGCTGGTCAAAGACCAGGGTTTCCTCATCGACGGCGGCTACGGCAAGATTAAGGGAACCACCTTCCGCGTCTCGAACATGGGTGACGAGACCGAGGCCACCATGGGGGAACTCTACGCCGCCCTGGACAACGCCCTTCGGGGCCTCTGAGCCGGCGGCGCGCGCTTGGGGCGACGACGCGGCCGCCGGAATCCGGCCGCGCCGGCCGCGCCGGCCGGGGAGGCGTGGGGCGGCGGTCTTCCGGTCACGCTAATTATATACATTAGCTAAACACACTCACAACCATATCTTCCGTAGCGGTTGTGTTTAAGAAATTCCGCCGCCCGCCGATAACCCTCAGGTTATGCTCGGCCCGC
>JAJXTA010000469.1 GCA_021784265.1 bacterium
GCCGCCGCCGCGCCCGGGGGTATCCCCCAGGAGGTAAACGTACACATTGTAACCCGCCCCCGTCAGCGTCGCCGGGATGCCGGTGATGGTGATGGTCGTGGTGGTGGCATCCCCGGTGTCCAGGTACCCCTGCATCAAGGCGTGGTTCGGCCCGGGCGGAAAATGGTTGTTGCCACCGGAGGCGTAGGTGCCGTTGGCGGCCCACTTGACGGCGGTGCCGCTGTTGGTCACCGCCACCCCCGAGTTGTCCGCCGCCACGGTCGAGGTCACCCCGCTGCTGCCACTCAGGTTGTTCCAATTGGCTTGGCGCACCTCCGGCACACCGGCGGCGTCACCGGCGGCTAGCGTCGAGCCGGACTGGTCCGTGCCGAACTTGAGGCCGATGCTGTAGCCGCCCGAGCTGCCGAGCGCCGCCGCCGCGCCAAAAAGGAGCGAAACCAGCACTCCCGCCATTCTTGTGGTTGAATCACGCATAGGGTCTGTTTGGGTTTTTAGTTCTGAATCTGGATCATTTGGGGTTGCGGCCCCGCCCGGCGGCCACGGTGACGGCAACCCCGTCCCCCAGGGCGCTCACCACGCGCACGCACGCAAAAACCGTTTGAGCTGAGACAGTCTCGATCATTTACCGTTCGGGCCGACTAAACCGGACTTATGTCTTGGACTTGCTATGGAGCCTTCTAATGCTTTTGCCAGCCTGCGTCAACAAAGAAAATGCGCCTCCCGCAGGCCCACCTTCCGGTCAGCCTGCCCAATGCCGCGCCCGGGTCGTGCCGAGACCAAGCCCCGGCACGCTCCCACGCCACTCTCTGTTGATCGTTCATCCTCCCCACCCGCTGGACCTGCCCCGCCAAATTGCCCTCCTCACCCAAGGAAAGCACCGGGCCACGGACCGCAGGCGGTCAGACCGTCACGAGAACCGCTCGCATTCAAATATCAAGGCGAGGAATAAAGGAAGCGAGAGGCAATGTCAACAAGAAAAATTAACTGCTGCCCATTATCCATAAGGCAGATCCGGCGAAAAGAGCAGCCCCCCTTATCCGGCCGCCGCTCAGCGGGACCCCGCCGTCGCGGCCAGCCCCCCCACCCCCAGGGTGCGCCCCCCGCTCCGAGCGCGCCAGCCCGCCACACCCCCGCTCGGCCAAGGTGGACCTCTCGCCCCAGGCGGCCGCGACGGCAGCCCCCGACGCCCCCCTTTCGCTGGCGCGTGAGCCAATCTGACCCACGGGGAGAGGGCCCCAATCCTCGCGGCGGTGGGGCGGGCGCGAGTTATTTCGGGCCGGCGCGAGGTTTCCGGCGGCCGGACCACCCGGGCAGTCTCGGTTCTCAACTTATTCGACTACAACGACATACGATCGTACCACGCCCCACCGGATGAGGCGTCACCGCCGGTGCAACTCGCCAGGAAGAGAACCGGGGTGCCAACCTCTCGGCTCCGGAGAAGCCTCCGTCCCCAGGGCGCCCGGACCCACCGCCGCACCCCCTCGGCGCGGCGGAGCAGCTCCCGTGGCGCGAGCGAGGCTTGACGCCAGCCCAACTTGCGCCGATAGTAGCCCCGTCTTGCCTGGGGGCGCACTGGTTTCGACCTGAGAGAAGCGCCAGAGGCGGCATGCCGAGGACGGTTCGTTGGCCTCGTTAATCCCCGAACCAAAAAATAACAGCCAACAACGAATTGGCTCTCGCGGCCTAATCCGGCCACGACGTTCGCCACTGGACACCTGCTACGGTGGACGAACGCCACAGCAGGTTAGGTGTCACGCGCCGTCCGCACGCGGGGCACCGAAGCTCTATCTGGGGACTAGGCCGAGCGGGTCGTGTCAGACCGGTAGCGCGCGGCAGAAAACTCTTGTCTGACTAAGCATGTAGTCGCGGCTGGTAACTCTGTCAGGGACGCGGGTTCAACTCCCGCCGCCTCCACCAAGTTTCCTCAGCAACAGGGGGACTGGGGTGAACCCGACACGGATCCGACACAGAAATCTTTTCCAGAAGGCCCCCGCTCGCGGGTTGCTGGGGCTTGAGCCTCCTCGGCTTCACCCGCTTCTCCAAAGCCCTTGCCTCCGCCGTGCGGGCGCCCCCATACCGCACGGCGCCTTCGGGCTTGAGGAACGGGTACTCGCCCGGCCGGACCGGGCAGGTCGCCTCGGCCTACGGGCGCATCGTGCTCACGTTCACGATCAAGGCAACGCCGCTATGAGCCGACGGCTTGTGCATGATAATCCAGAGGTGATCCAGCCCGCGAACTTCTCCACCCCCAAGAAACGTGTCGCCCTGCTCCCTCGCCGGGCGTTAAACCGAGGCAAGCGCGCGGTCCAGGAAGTCGTCAGCCGCGGCTTCGCCCCGAACGGCCCTGATTTCGGCTTCCCCTTTGTTGGCGGCCCGTCAAATGGTCTCGAACGGAATCGGCGGGGAGGTCTTTCCGGGATCAGTCCATGCAGGCAGCCCGCGGGTCAACTCCACCAAATCCTCCGCGGAACACGCCCAGTGTCGCGCGAAGATCTCCTCGATCAACGCGACCGCCGCTGGCGAAAGCGCGCTGATCTCCGGCACGCCGCTGTAGCGGACGGTGTAAACGTACGGCCCGGGTCGGGGAATGAAGTTGTGCCGCGCGCTCCCCGGCAAATGCGGTTTCTTCTGCGACACCCGGTCAAAAATGGCGCTGAGGACCAGCCTCTGCTTCCTCGGCACCACGGCGTTGCCGGCGATCGGTCGCCTGAAGCGCCAGAGCGCCTCCCGATCGATTCGATAAAGCAGCCTCATCAAGGCCAGGTAGTTCATCTCCCCGCCGCTCCGGTTCAGCCGCCGGCTGGAGGCCTGCACCGCCTTCCGCTCGTCGCATTTGATTTTGATGGGTTTCGCCCGCGCCGATCCTGGTTCAAAGGTTTCTTCTCGTCGGTCTGCTGCCAGCTCCAACCAGTTTGCGTCCGCGGAGCCAACACTCAAATCGCCTCCCCTCGCCCCGCTCCGCAGCCCGTGATTCAACGGCGCATTAGAGGTCGGCAAACGCGAACGATGGGATCACCTTGCGGGCAATGTGGCGGCGGCGTTCCGGGGACACTTGCCCGCGGCGCCGCGACAGGCGCGCCTGGTCCTGCGCTGTCGAGGCTAAGAACCTGCCGGGCCGAGGCCAATGAGTGGGAGCGCAGGCTGAGGCAAACCGGTGCCCTTGACGAGCAGAGTCGCGGGTGCGAACCCCGCCGCTTGGAGCAACAAGAAACTACTCTGGTTCGGGGTGCGCCGCGCAAGTAAAGTTGGCGACAATGTAGCTCCTTATATATAGTAGTTAATCTAAGCATTGACGGCAACCGAGTTTTCCACAGGCCCGGACCACCGATGATTGGAACATTGCTTGCCCTTCTTAAAGGGGTGCTTCCGGGAGTTGCTGGGGATTCTTCATTGAGGTTTAGGGCCCGATGGCCCCAGCAGCACTGGGCAACGGCCCGGTTGGCGGGATCGCCGCGACCTCGTCGATGGGCGGTCCAGGCCGCGGCTCAGGGGGGAAGAGGTGGGATTGGCATCGGAAAATGGCCTCAGAGCCGGTAACAGGCGACAAGAGGCGGTAAGAGCCGGTAAAAGGCGGTAAGAGCCGGGAATGGAACCGGGAAGAGCCGGGAACGGAGCCGGTAAGGGATGGGGGCGAGCCAAATCGAGAGGGGGGCGGAGCAGCGGGCTTTGGGCCGGGGCCTGCCTGTGCGGACACGCAGACAGGCCGTTGGGTTTGGGCGGTTGGCACGTGTTGCGGCCGGTGATGGCTCCGGGTCAGGGTTGGCGCGGGGGCCTGCCCGTCGCCCGGCAGGCGGGTCTGGCCGCGACGGCGGCCAGGAGATGGGCGAATGACGAGTCGGGGGCGTCATCCCGGGCGGCGCCGGCCAGCAGGT
>JAJXTA010000470.1 GCA_021784265.1 bacterium
TGAAGAGAAGTTGACCCGGACGCAACAGGCCGTACTCTTCCGGCTGCGGTTCTTTCACCTTCACCACAAGGTCCGCCTGCGCGAAGACGCTGGCGTGATCACCCACTAGGTGCGCCCCCGCCCCGGCGTAGTCGCGGTCCGGGAATCCCGCGCCGGCGCCGGCCCCGCGCTCGACCCACACCGCGTGGCCATGCTGGATCAAATGGTACGCCGCCGAGGGGAGGAGCCCGACGCGGAACTCCTTTTGTTTAATCTCCCGCGGGACGCCGATAATCATCCGGGGACGTTGCCACGACCGCCCAGGGAGCGCAACCGTTGGCGAGGGGTGTGCCCCGGCTCGCCTTGGCGGGGCGCAGCCGTCCGCCGGGCGGCGGGTCTGGCTGCCCCTGTGCTCAGCGGACCGTGGCCAGCACGGTGGCCTGGAGGGTCACGGGCCCGAGCAGCCCGCTGGGCTGGAGCGGATCGTCCTTCTTCCAGAGCCGCCAACTGGTGAACGTATAACGTCCGGTGGGGCTGGGCTGGTCCTGCAGCAACCACTGGGGCCAGGACTTGAGGGTGCCGTTGGCGTTCCGCTCGCTGTCCTCGGGCAACTGTTCGTCTCCGATTTGGCGGTTCACCCAGAGGTTGACCACCTCGAGCTCGAGCCGATTGGCTCCGGGCTGGAGGGTCTCGGTCACGTCGAGGCGGAACGGGGCCTTCCACAGGATGCCCAAATCGTGGCCGTTGAGCGTCCCCCTCGCCATGATCTCCACCCGCCCCAAATCGAGGTAGAACCGGTGCTGGTGGCTGGAGTCGAGGAAGAGTTGGCCCAGCGGGTCTGGCAGGGTGAATTGCTTCCGGTACCGCGCCGTGCCCGAGTAATAGCGGACGCCCTCCTCGGGGCGTTTGGACCAGTCCTCCAGCGCGGCGAAGGTCACGGGCTGAGTGGGGCCGCCCCACCTGGGGTCAAAGGAGACCTCCCATGAGCCGTCCAGCGTTGCCGGCGCTGGCAAGGCCGGAACGACAAGCTGGCGCGTCCGGCCGTGGGCCAGGGTGAGGGTGTAATCCCCAGCTTCGCCCGTTTCCGCCTGCAGCGTCCCGTCGGGGGCCCGGGTTAGTGTCAACGCCGCGGCGCTGGGGCTGGGGCGCGACGGTCCGGCGGCGCTGAAGACGGGCGTCGGTCCCCGCATGACCGCGAGGACCCGGTCGCCCTCCGGTCGCTCCCCGGCGGGGAAGAGGACAAACACCGAGCCGCTGGGCCCCAGGCAGAGGGGCACGCGGGTGATCTCACCCACGACCTCATACGCGGCGGGGCGCTCGATGCGCCCGGTGTCCGGCCACCAGAGTTCCGGCCGCCGGCCGCCCACCCGGAAGGAGCAGAGCGCGGTCTCTGGCTGCGGGTACTTGTTGGCCACGAAATAGAGGTCCGTGGCGCCGATTTGTTTGTGGATATGGCGCAAGCTGTCGGGGGCGTGGCTGGCCTGGAAACTGAAGTCCGGCGGCACCCGCTGTTGCTCGAGGAGATCGCAGAGCAGCGTGATGTCCGGGATCGGGTCGGCGGAGGGGAGCGGCACGCCCACCTCACCCCACGGCGCCATGCCCAGCGGACCCAACTCCATCGCCGCCTCCCAGCCGCCGGAGGACGGCGCCGTTTGCCAGTCGCTGCCGGCGGTCGTGGCCGCCTGCCACGCGCCGTCGGTGGCAATGGTCTGGGTTTGCCCACCCGTATGGTGGATGCGGAGCGAGCCGATGAAGCCGGCGGGATTGGGGGTGTCGCTCCCGTTGACGGCCAGGACCGCCAGCCGGTTCAGGCCCGGGCGGAGGAGCGAGGCGACATCGAAGACATAGGCCCGCGTGAAATTGTCACCCGCCCCGACCCGCTTGCCGTTGACCCAGCAGTCAAAGGCATTGTCCACGGTCAGGACCCAACGCGCACTCTGGAGGTCGTCGGCTTTCCCGAGGGTGAAGTCGCGGCGGAAATAGCGGCTGCCGGGCGGGGCGGCCTGCGCCGGGTTACCCTCCCGGCGCCAGATCCACTGGGCACCGGCCAGCGGCTCGCGGTCCTCGGGGGCCTGGGGTGCGGGCGGGCTGAAGGCGCCGCCCCAGATCACCCGGCCCTGGCCGACGCGCCGGGTGGCGAGGTGGGTGGGGGCGGGTCCGGCGCCCCAGAGCTCCCGGGCGAGGGTTTGGACCTCGTGATCACATTGGGGATACCCGCTCAGGCTCGGGGAGGCCACCGGGGGGCTCCCCACGACGGTGGCGCCGGCCTTGACCAGCTCGCCAATCTTGCGCAACAGCCCCGGGGTCATGGTCGGGACCCGTGGCAAGACCAGCATCCGGTAACTCACGCCGTCGGGGAGGACCAGGCGCCCCGCCCGCACGCTCATCCGATGGAGGATGACCTCCGGCGGACAGCCATCGAAGTTGTAGCCGGGCCGGTCGTAACCGGCCTTAACCGGCGACTTGAACCGCTGGGGGGAGTTTTCCGGGGCCAAGAAACAGAGGTCGGCGACCGTGCGCCCCTGCTGGAGCAGGAACTGGCAGCGGGCCAAGTAGGTGTGCCAGGCGAGGGAGTCCTCCCACCACGTTTGGGTACGCTCGTAATGCAATCCCCACGGCCCCATGCTGATGCCCGGCCGGCGGTCGGCCCAGGGTTGGAGGGCATAGCGATGGAAGACAAAGCGGTTGATGCCTTCGCAGAAGGCCCAGTCGCCGAGGGCCTTGATCGCGCCCGGATAGAGGAGCCATTTCTCCGCGTCGTTGGCGGTGAAGGCCTCGGCGCCCAGAATCGGTTTGCCGAAGACGTGGGCGGCGGAGGACATCTCGGTGCAACTGTATTCGGTGCTGAAGCCGCGGGACCAGAACTCGGCCATCGGTTCGTCGGCCTGACCCGCGTAGCTCAGGTCGTTGCAGGGCGTGCCGTCGTACGCTTCGATCGAGAGCCGCAGCCCGTGGCGCTGGGCCAGCTCGCGCAGGTGGCCCGCGTAGTTGGTCAGCAACAGGTCGTTGACCGTTTGGCGCACGTCCCAGAGGAAACGCTCGGAGACCTCCGCGCTGTCGATGACCTGGCCCGCGAAGACGGGGAGCAGGCGCCAAGGATCATAGCCGCGCAGCCGCTGGAACTCTTCCCGGAAACGCGGGGTCCAGTTTTGTGAGCCGGTCTCCCAACTATCGATATGGGTCGAGACCCAAGTGCGGTCTTGGCCGACGACCGGTTGGTTGTCGGCGATCAGCTTGGCCAGCAGCCCGGCGAAGTGGGCTTCGGTGGCGGCTTTGCTCAGTTTGTCACTCTCCAGGCCCCGTCCGCCCCGGGGGGCGGGATGGTTGTCCACCCCGGTGCTGGTGTGTCCCAGGCGCAACACCGTCCAGTGGCCGGCGGGCACCTCCCAGCGCAGGCGGCCCCCGGCGGCGAGATTCGACGTCAGGTCCACCAATTGGGCGCGGCTGACGACGGCGCCGGGCGGCGCCGGGGGGAAGGCGCTCCGCAAGGGGAGTTCCTCGCGGGTCGCGGCGGATTTGCCGCTGAGGTGGGGTAGGGTGTAGGCCACCGCTGGGGTGGGGAAGGCGAACACCGCGATGTCCCCGTAGTAACCTGCCACCGCCGCGGGTTCGGGCAGGACCGTCTCGAGCTGGGCCGGGCCGGCCACGTTAGTGGTGGTCCAGACCACCCGTTGCATCGAGAGGGCGGGGGTGATCCAGGGGCCGCCGCTGCCGCACCAGCCGGCGTCGTTGTTCATGTTGATCTGCAGCCCGAGCCGGCGCGCCTCCGTGCAGATGTGCTGGAACAGGCGGCGCCACAGCGGGCCGCCGAAGCTAGCCGGTCCGGGCGGCGTGCCTTGTTCGGTCTCCATATAGAGCACCCCGCCGATGCCGACCCGTTGCATGGCCTCT
>JAJXTA010000471.1 GCA_021784265.1 bacterium
GGTCTGAGCCGCGAAACCCTCCCCAGACGCCGGCCAAGCTCGCGGGGCTACCCCCGCCTTTGATGAGTTTGCCCTGCCATTGCGTGGCAGCGCCAGCAGTGGCGCCCGCACTGGCCCGGTCCGCCCCCGGCACCCGCTCCTGGAGCAACCGCCGGGGACCCGTGCTCCACCAAAACCAGAGGACCCCCAGCCCCACCACGGCCAAGCCCGCGGGGATAATTCGGACTGTCATCGTCTCGCGCATAATCAGACCTACCGGTGAGATTAGACGGCCTGGACGGCGAGGCAAAGCGGATAATCCAACAGCGCATATCCCCCGCGGCGAGGTCTCCGCGAGGGGCACCCCACGCCACGCTCCTCCCCCGCCCGCCGGGGCGCACCCGCGATGTCCGGGGAGGCGGGATCCAGTTTCGCGGGTGTGGTCAGAAGAAGAACGTCGCTTAACCACCAAGAGCGCGGAGAGCACAGAGAGAAGAGGGCCCAAAAGGCCCTGCGCTCTTACGTTCCTTCGCGGCTGAAGCGGCCGGAAGCGCCGTGTGCTCGCCCTACCGGCCGCGGGCAGCGGCCAGACATTCACGGAAACCCGCTCAGGCAACGCAAAAGCGTTGCCGCCGGCGCCGCAGCGGGCTAGGAACAGCCCCGTGCGCACCGCCCCACAGTGTTGCGCGTTGCTGGTCTGGCTGTTGGCCCCGCGGCCGCTGACCGCCGAGAACCGAACGGCAACGCCCGAGGCCAGCACCAGTGTCCCCTACCCCGGCCCCCGGCCGGGACGCGCCGACGTCCGGCTCACGCCCACACTCCTGACGATGAGCAACGCGGCCCTGGCCATGACGTGGTCGGTCGGCCCGCAGGGCCTGCGCCCGATCGAGGTGCGCGACCTGGGCCACGGTGACCGGCTGATCTTCACCGGCGAGCTCTTCGAGTTCACCGCCGGCGATGGCACGCGATACCCGGCGTCGGGGCTGACGGCCGACCCGCCCCCGCGTCTCCGCACCACCACCGCTCACCCTCACGCCGCGCGGTTAGCCGCCCGGCGCCGGGCGCAACAGATCGAGCTCGGGTTCCACTCCGCCGATGGACGCTTTCGCGCCCGGTGGCGCGCGCTGATACCCGACGACGCAAACTACGTGCGCCAGGAGCTCGACCTCGCGGCCGTCCGCAAGCCCGAGACCGTGGCGCAGATCACCTGGGCCCAAGAATCGTGGCCGGGGGCACGCACCGCCGGGCGCGTCGCCGGCTCGCCGGTCGTCGTGGACGATTTTTTCCTGGGGGTCGAGGACCCCAACGCCGAGAACCGCGCCGAGGACGAGACCCAGTGCCGCTGGGCGAGCGAAGCGGACCTGCGCCCCGGCCAAACCCTTCGCACCAGCTTCGTGCTCGGGGTGGCGCCGCCGGGACAGAGGCGGCGCGGCTTTCTCCATTACCTCGAGCTGGAGCGGGCGCATCCCTATCGCCCTTTCCCGCACTACAACTCGTGGTATGACCTGTCGTGGGAGCCGTTCGCGCTGAACGAAGCGAACTGTCTGGCCACCGTCCGTCTGCTGGGCGAGCGGTTTATCCAGCCCTATGGCGTCAAGTTGGATGCGGTGGTCTTCGACGACGGCTGGGACGACCCGCGCACGCTGTGGCAGTTTCACCAAGGCTTTCCCCGAGGCTTCACGGCCGTGGCCGCGCTAGCTCGCCGCTATGGCACTCACCTGGGCGTCTGGCTCTCCCCGTTCGGGGGCTACGGCGAACCGCGAAGCCAACGCCTGAAGTTCGGCCAGGCCGCCGGCTACGAAATCAACCGCGCGGGTTTCTCCCTGGCCGGGCCCCGTTACTACGCGGCGTTCAAACGGGCCTGTGCCACGATGATCGACCGCTACGGGGTCAACTACTTCAAATTCGACGGCATCGCCGCCGGCATGTATGCCAACGGCGCCGGCGCCGAATACCTCCGGGACACCGAGGCCATGCGCCGCCTGATGGGCGAGCTGCGCCAGGCGGACCCCGACCTCTTCCTCAACCTCACCACGGGCTCGTGGCCGTCCCCGTTCTGGTTGCGCTACGCCGATTCCGTCTGGCGGCAGGGAGACGACATGGGGCTGGCCGGCAAAGGGAGCCGCCAGCAACAATGGCTCACCTATCGGGACCAGGAGACCTTCCGCAACATCGTCGGCAAAGGCCCCCTTTACCCACTCAACGCACTCATGACGCAGGGCGTGGCCTATTCGCGGCACGGTCCGGCGGGCGATCCCAGCTTCACCTCGGACGGATTTCGCGACGACGTCTGGGCTTTCTTCGGCAGCGGGACCTGCTTGCAGGAGTTATACCTCCAACCCGACCGGCTCGCGCCGCGGGATTGGGCGGTGCTCGCGGAGGCGGCCCGCTGGTCGCGTGCCCGCGCCGCGATTCTGGCCGACACGCATTGGATCGGGGGCGACCCCGGCAACCTCGAGCCCTACGGCTTTGCGGCGTGGCGGTCGGGCCAGGGCACCCTGATGTTGCGTAACCCGGACGAGCAGCCGCACGAGTTCCCGCTCGAGGTGGGCGCGGCCTTTGAACTGCCGGTGGGCGCCGCCCGCCGGTTTCGACTCCAGAGCCCCATGGGCGAGGGCTCGCCGGCGCCACCATCACACGTCGAGGCCGGAACCCCTCTCCGGATACTCTTGTCCCCATTTCAAGTGGTGGTGCTGGACGCGGCGGCGGAAGGTTGAGGGCGGGTCCGTCCGCGGGCTCCCGACCCCCGCTGGCCGCGCCGCGGCGGCCACTCTCCAACCCGCTGGCGGGGAGGATTCAGCGGACCTTCAAGCCGGGCGCGCCGCACGCTCTCGCCGACCACCCACTACCCAGAGCAGGCCACACCCAGCCGCAGTGAGCAGCGAAAACGCCAATCCCGCGCGGAAGTAGTGATCTTCATAGACCAAGTGCGCCTCCGTATCCCCGGCGGGCACGACGAACGCCTGAAATGCGTGGTTTGCCACCCAGAGCCGGGTGCGCTTGCCGTTCACATAAGGCTGCCAGGCATGATGGTAGGACTGGGCCACCACGACCCAGGCCGGTGCGGCTGTCCGCACGCTCAAGTCCACCCGTTCCGGGCTGAACCGGCGCACCGTGACCTTGGCCAGGGCGCCGTTCGTCACTCCGGTTACGCTCCTGGCCTCAGGCGGCAAGAAGACGACCTGGGCGCCATCAAACCCCGGCCCCTGGAGCCCCTGTAACGCCGCCGCTTCCGAGACGAAGAGCGGCCGCTGTCCCGCGGTGACCAGCGGCAGCGCCCGCGGCCGGGTAATCCACTCGACCGGATTGGTCGGCGAACTGGTGCGGGTGGCCCCGAGAAAATCGGCCAGCCGCGGCAGGTCGGTGGTGGGCGCGGCGTAGAGCGAGGATTGGACGTGGGCTTGCTCGCGGAGCTGGAGTGTGGCCGAGCCATTCACCTTGGCCACGCCGTCGATCAGGTTCAGGTTCGACCAGAGCGCAAGGCGTTTGCCGATGAAATCATCCGCGAAGCCCGCCACCCGGCTCCGGAGCAAGAGGGCCTCCGCCTGCGGCGAGATCAGCACTCGCCCCCGTCCCGGCGCCGGAAACGCCGCCGCCCGGTTCAGCTCAGGACTGAACAAGCCGGGCGAGACGGTGGGGTTTTGCCGGGGCACGCTGGTCTGGAAATCCAGCCAGACCACGGCCAGGAGGCCAAAGCCGGTTAGGAGCCGCAGGCGCGGTCGCGCCGGCCGGCGCAACAGCCACCACAAAAACAACGTCAGGGCCAGAAACCCGATGCGGGCCAGGGCGTTCTGCCAAGTGGCCGGCCACTGGTCGAGCGGGAGCGGGTGCCGGTAGGCCTCCCACAACATGCGCCCCATTAGGCTGATCAAGGCCACCGCCCAGGCCAG
>JAJXTA010000472.1 GCA_021784265.1 bacterium
CCGCCCCTGCCGGTGAAACCCGCCCAACACCCGGCCAGTCCCAAGCCGGGCGAAGAAGCCGACAAGCAAAAGGAGAAGGAGAAACCGGGCGAGCCCAAGGAACGATCGGTCGTGACTCACCACCACGTCACCATCGGTGGCCAGAAGGTGGACTACACGGCCACCGCCGGCACGATCCTCCTGCGTGACGAGCAGGAAAAGCCGACGGCGGCCATTTTCTACATCGCGTACACGCGGGACGGCGTCGGGGACCTGGCCAAGCGCCCGGTGACCTTCTCGTTCAACGGCGGGCCGGGGTCCTCCTCGGTCTGGATGCATCTGGGGCTGCTCGGACCGCGGCGGGTGCTGCTCAAAGACAACGGCGATCCCCTGCCCCCGCCCTATCGGTTGGTCGATAATGAGTATTCCCTCCTGGACGACACGGACTTGGTCTTCATCGATCCGGTGAGTACGGGCTTCAGCCGGGCCACCAAGCCGGAAGACGCCCGGAAGTTCCATGGCGTCGAAGGCGACCTCCGGTCCGTGGGCGACTTCATCCGGCTCTACACCACCCGCCACGGGCGGTGGGCCTCGCCCAAATTCATCATCGGCGAAAGCTACGGCACCACCCGGGCGGCGGGGCTCTCGGGCGAATTGCGCGAGCGGCACAACATGAACGTCAACGGGATCATGCTCGTCTCCACCGTGCTCAACTTTGAAACCTTGAGCTTCGCCAAGGGCAATGACCTGCCGTACGTGCTCTACCTGCCCAGCTACGCTGCGGCGGCCTGGTATCACCACCGCTTGGCCCCCGATTTGCAGCAACTGAGCGTCGAGGAGGTCGTCGCCCAGGCCCGCACTTTCGCCGAGAAAGATTACAGCACCGCCCTCTTGCGCGGCCAAGGGCTCGACCCCGAGGCGCGGCGCGGCATCCTCAAGCAATTGGCCCGGTTCACCAGCCTGTCCGAGGACTACCTGGACCGCGCCGATCTGCGGGTGCCGCTGGCCCGGTTCGCCGAAGAGCTGCTGCGCTCCGAACGGCGGGTCATCGGGCGTTACGACGCCCGCTACAAGGGCTTTGTGCGGGACCGGCTTTCCCAGAACATGGAATACGACCCCAGCAGCGCCGCTGTCTTCAGCGTGTTTGGCTCCACCTTCAACCAGTACATCCGCAGCGAACTCAACTACGAGACCGACCTCCCCTACGAAGTCCTGACCGGCAACGTGCAGCCCTGGAGCTGGGGCCGGGAGAACAGTTACCTGAACGTGGCCGAGACCCTCGCCGACAGCCTCACGCAAAATCCCTACCTGCGCATCCACGTCTCCAGCGGTTACTTCGACCTTGCCACCCCCTGGCTGGCGACCCAATACACTTTCAACCACCTCGGCATCGACCCGGAGCTGATGAAGAACCTCACCCTGGACAACTATACCGCCGGTCACATGATGTACCTGAACCTGGCGGACCTCAAGAAGTCCAAGGCCGACCTCGCCCGCTTCATTAAGGCGGCCAGCGGGAGCGAATGACCCGGCAAACGGCGGCGCAACCCGCGCGGCGGTTCCCCGCCAGCCGGGCCTTCAGATCAGCTTGAGTCGCTCGAGCACCTCGCGCGGCGGTCCCTCGAAACTGGCTAAGGGCACGTTACCCACGTAGCGCAGGTCCTTGATCCCCGCGGCCGTGGTGTAAAAGCCAGTGGCGGTGAGGTCGCGGAACTTGGCGAAAAACCGCGCCGCCGCCTGAAACCGGGGTTGGGCCTGCGGGAGGGAACAGATGTCGTCGCAGATGCGGCGCCGCTGCTCCTCAGAGAGCCCGGCAAAATCCCGGCCGAACCGGCGGTTGGCCTCCGTGTTGAGCCAGGTCAGCCCGCCCCGGATTTGGACCTGGTCGGCCTTCTGGTCGGGGAAGGGGGCGCTTACCCATTCGTCGATGAACTCCGGCACACCGACGGCGCTGGCGGCAGGAGACTGCTCGTCGGCGGGCAGGATCGTGTCGGCCAAGGCCGCCGCCGTACGCAGTTCACCGGGAGAAAGGACGCGCCGCCAGGGGGCCGAGGGATGAACCAAATCCAGGTCGGTCCGGGTGCCCGTGGGGCCGCTGGCGACTGGGGCGCCAGTCTGCGCCGCGGCCGGCAGCCCGAGGACCGGCAGTGCCGCGGCACAAGCCAGGCGCTGCAGCGCCTCCCGCCGCCGCAAGCGGAGAAAGGTCGTAACCGTCATAGCTCCCCCTTGCGCATCGCCGCCGCGACGTAGTCACAGGTCCGCCACGCCAGCGCGAGAATCGTCAGCGTCGGGTTCTTATCGGCATTCGAGACAAACGGCGCGCCGTCAGTCACGAACAAGTTCTTCACCTCCCAGGCCTGGCAGAAAGCGTTCAGCACGGAGTCCTTCGGGTCGGCGCCCATCCGAGCGCCGCCGACCTCGTGGATCACTTCCCCGGGCTGGCGCAGCGGAACACGGCTCTGTGTGAGTACCCGCCCGCCCATCCCCTCGATGATCTGGGTGAAGGTCGCCTGCATGTGCTTGGCCTGATTGAGCTCGTGGGACGACCACTTCCAGTGGAAGCGGAGCACCGGGATGCCCCACTGGTCCAGCGTGTCGGGGTCGGTCTCGCAATAGCAGTCGGCGTTGGGGATCATCTCTCCCCGGCCGGCGAAGCTGACAAACGAGCCGTAGTAGCGCCGGCACTCCTCCTTGAACTTGCGACCGTAGGTCCCCCCGGTCAACGTCTCCAGACCATCGAACAACCCGGCCTCGGGCAGGCGGCGACCTCCATCGAACTCGATGTGGTAGCCGCGGGCGAAGTCCAGCTTCCGGGCGGCTTGGTCCGGGTACAGCCACCAGGGCATATACGCATGCATGCCAGACACGCCATCCTCGTTATGCGGGGGCAGGTTCTCCAGGGCCGGTATTTGGCCGGCCAAATCCCCACCCACCGTGTCCATCAGGAAGCGGCCCAGCCACCCGCTGCCGTTGGCCAAGCCGTGGGGAAAGCGCGCACTCCGTGAGTTCAGGAGCAGGCGTGCCGTCTCGCCGGCGCCCCCGGCCAACACCACCACACGCCCGGTGGCATGCCGGTCCTGGCGCGTCGTTTTGTCGATGTAGTTCACCCCGTTGGCTCTCCCCTGCTGGTCGAGCGTCACCTCCCGCACCATGGCGTGCGTGAGAATGTCCAGGTTTCCCGTGGCCAGGGCGGGCGGCAGCAGGACCGTGGGCGATTGGAAGTTGGCCTTGATCGCGCAGCCCCGGCCGCAGTCGGTCGCGTAGAAGCAGGCCAGACGCGGGTTGTTGTCTCGGTTCAACGGGCGGGTGAGGATGGCCAAATGGGAGGGAATCACCGGGATGCGCAGCTTGGCGCACGCTTGGCGGGTCAACAGCTCGTAACCCCGCGGCTTGGGCGGCGGCAACAGGACCCCGGGAGAGGAATTGGGCGTGTTCTCCAGACCCTCATTCGAACCGAAAACCCCGATCAGCGCCTCGGTTTTGTCATAATACGGGGCCAGCTCTTCGTAGCGGATCGGCCAATCATACCCCAGCCCGTCCCGGGCGCGCGGCTTGAAATCGTACGGCCCCATCCGCAGGGCAATCCGGCCCCAGTGGTTGGTGCGCCCACCCAGCATCCGGGGACGCCACCACATGAAGTTCGTGTTCGGTCCCTGGGTATAGGGCTCGCCGGGGACCTGCCAGCCTCCGTCCACAGTGGCGTCGTAGTAGCCAAACGGTTTGTCCGGCGTGGCGGCGCCGCGCAACGGGGCCTGGCCGGGCGTCTGGAACATCGGCGTCTCGGTGGTCGGATCGTAATTCCGGCCCGCCTCCAGCAGCAGGACCTTGGCCCCGGCTCGGGTCAAGACATAGGCGGCCATGCCCCCGCCGGCCCCGGAGCCGATGAC
>JAJXTA010000473.1 GCA_021784265.1 bacterium
CAACAGCACGATTTGCAGCAGCTTGCGCTCGTCGGTTTCCAAATTCGAGAGCAGCCGCACTTGTTCCAACAGCTCGTCGGTCAGGTCCTGGGCCTCGTCGATGATCAAGACCGCGTCCCGGCCTTGTTCCCCCAGCCCGAGGAGAAAGTGGTTGAGCGCCTGCACGGTCTCCAGGCGGTCCAAACCTTTGACGGGCAGGCCGAACTCCATGGCGATGGCCTTGATGAGTTGGTCGGCATCCAGGACCGGGTTCAGAATCAGGGCGGTGGCAAAATGCTCGCCCAATTGCTCGAGCATGGCCCGGCAGATCGTTGTCTTGCCCGCCCCCACCTCGCCCGTCAATTGGACAAACCCCTTGCGTTCGCGAATGCCGTAAAGCAGATGGTTGAAGGCTTCCCGGTGCTTGGCGCTAAAAAACAAAAAGCGCGGATTGGGCGTAATCGCAAACGGCGCTTCCTGCAGTCCATAATAGGCCAGGTACACGGCGGCCTTGTAACGAAAAACCGCCGGAACGAAAAGCGCTTTTCGCGCCCGGTCCGGGCGCCGGCTCAGCCCTTGGCACTCCCCAACACCGCGCGGGCGGCCCGCACCAAGGCCCGCGCCTCGGCGTCCGTTCCCACCGTGATGCGCAGATAGGCGCTCACCTCCGGCGCCGAAAACCAGCGTACCAGGAGCTTCCGGGCCCGCAGCGCCTCGAGCCACTCCCGCGCCGAAAAACGGGGCGGGCGGACCAACAGGAAATTCGTCTGGCTGGGAAAGACCTCAAAACCCAACCTGTCCAGCTCGAGGCTGAGCCAGGCCCGGGTGGCACGCACGCGGCGGAAATTGGCCCGGTAGTACTCCAGGTCGTCGAGCGTTGCCAGGGCCGCGACTTGGCCCAGGCCGTTGACGTTGTAGCTATCCTTGACCTTTTCGAGGGCGGCGATCAGCGGCACCGGCCCGAGGCAATACCCCACCCGCTGGAAGCAGAGCGAATAGGCCTTCGAGAACGTGCGCATCACCAACACCCGGGGCTGCTCGAGGGCCAGGCGCAGGGCGTTTTCCTCCGCGAAATCCACGTACGCTTCGTCGAGCACCACCACGCCCCGCTGCGCCGCGCACAGCGCCTTTAACGCCGCCGTCGCATACCCCCGTCCGCTCGGGGCGTTGGGAGTGGTGATGAAACTCAGCGCGGCGTCGAATTCCCAGGACTTTTCCCGGCGCAGCGCCACCAACGGCGGGAGCGAAAAGTCGGGGCGCAAGGCCACCGGGTGCGCCCGGGCGCCGTGAATGGCCGCCAGGACCGGGTAGAGCGAATAACTCGGGGTAAAGAACTGGATGGTAGCCTGGGCGGTCGCACGGCGCTCGCTCGCCCCGGCGTTACCGCCGCACCCAACCGGCTCGACGAAGGCCCGGGTGGCCAACGCCAGCAACTCATCGGACCCGTTGCCCACTAGGAGATTCTCCGGCGCACACCGGTGCCAGCGGGCCAGCCGCTCCCTGAGCTTGGCCGCCGTCGGGTTTGGGTAGAGCCGCAGGCGGTCGTCGGTGGCCGCGCGCACCGCCGCCCGCACCCTGAGCGAGGGCGGATAGGGATTCTCGTTGGTGTTGAGTTTGACCAGCCCGGGAATGGTGGGCTGTTCGCCCGGCACATAGGCGGCCAAGCGCCGCACCCGGGCGGGGATCAAGGAAGCTGAGCTAGCCATGAGAAGAGCCTGAGCCGAGAACGTGCCACGCCCGCCGCGAACGGACGGCGACTTTAAGCGAGCGACGGTTCATGGGATCAACGCGCGGCCGCGAACCGGATCGCCGCCGAGCGGGCGTGGGCCTCCAGCCCCTCCAACCCGGCAAAGGTCCGCACGGCGGCTAATGATTGCTTGAGCGCTGGCCGGTCGTACTCGACGATGCTGGTCCGGCGCTGGAACTGGTCGGCCGTGAGCCCGGCGAAACTGCGCCCCGCCCCGCCCGTCGGGAGGGTATGACTCGGCCCGGCCACGTAATCTCCAAGGACAGTCGGCGACCACGGCCCCAGGAACACCGCCCCCGCGGTGGTGATCCGGGCCGCCCACGCCCCCGCCCGACGCGTCATCACCTCGCAGTGCTCCGGGGCCAGCCGGTTCACCAAAGCCACGCCCGCCGCCAAGTCCGCCACCTCGATGAGCCAGCCGTTGTTCGCCAGCGCCCGCTCGATGAAGCGACGCCGCGGCAGCGTTGGCACTTGGCGCTCGATCTCCTTGGCCACGTTCCGCAGCAGCCGCCTCGAGGGGGTAACCAGCCAAACCCGCTCGTGGCCCGACCCGTGTTCGGCTTGGGCCAGCAGGTCCGCCGCCACGAACGCCGCCGGGGCGGTCTCGTCCGCCAAGATCAACACCTCGCTCGGGCCCGGCAGGAGGTCCACAGCCACCTGGCCGAAGAGTAAGCGCTTCGCCGCCACGACGTAGGCGTTGCCCGGCCCAAAAACCTTCTGCACCGGGCGGATCGTGGCCGTACCGAAGGCCAGTGCCGCAATGGCCTGCGCTCCACCCACCCGGTAGATCTCCGTGGCCCCACTCAGACGCGCGGCCAGGAGGAGCGCCGGATTGATCGCCCCCAATTCCCCGCCGGGAGTGCACACCACGATCTCCCGGCAGCCCGCCACCCGGGCCAACCCAACGGTCATCAGCGCCGTGGAGACTAACGGCGCCACCCCGCCAGGAATGTAAATGCCCACCCGCCCGAAAGGGTTATAACGCTCCCCGACCCGCGCCCCCTGGTGGTTGCGAGCGCTCCAACTCTTGCGCAACGAGCGCCGGCTGAACCGAGTGATGTTCCGCGCCGCAAAGGTCAGCGCCCGTCGCAGAACATCCCCCGCCGCCAACGCGGCGTTGAACAACTCCGCCTGACTCACCGCAAGCTGGTCGGCCCGCAGTTTGTGCCTGTCAAACCGCTCGGTGAACTCCAGGACCGCGGCATCCCCGCGCTCGCGGACGGCGTCGATGATCTCGCGGGCCCGTTGCTCGACGACCGGGTCAAACAAACTCGAGGCCGAAGCCAAACGCCCCAGCCGGGTCGCGAACCCCGGCTCCGTATGCCGCAAAACGTTCATCGCCCGATGCTGGCGCAACAACCAGGGAAAGTCAAAACGCCCCCGCGCCCGGTGAACCCGGGAACCCTGGCGTCCACGAGGCGGTGAGCGGAGGGCCGCGCCGCCCTATTTGGCCAGGGCCACGAGATAACGCTGGAGCCGCGCCATTTCCTCCCGCTGTTCCAAGTGCGAGTAGATCTGGTGGAGACTCGAGCACATCCGCAATAAGGTCCGCCCCGGGCTGATGGGCGAAAGGAAGCTCTCTTGGAATCCATGGGAGCTCTGCTGCAAGTGCTTGGTGCAGTCGGCCCGGCTGAGCACCTTGCCCCGGTTAAAGGCGTCGATGAAGACCGCCTCCGTGTGCGCTTGGTAACGGCAGAGGAAATGGCCCGGCATGCCGATGCCGACGATGGGCAACCGCAACCGGCGCGCCAGCAACCAGTACAACACGCTCAAGCTGATGGCGTTGCCCGTCCGCCGGTCCACCACGCGATTCAGGTAGCTGTTGTCCGGATCGTGGTAATTCTCCTGGTTGCCGGTGAAGCCCAAGGTCTTGAACAGGTGCTGGTTGATGCAGGCGATCACCCCGGTCGGGTTCTGCTCGCCGGCCAAATGTTCCCGCACCTCCGCCGCAAAGCTGTCCAGCAGGGCCGCATACGCGCCGACATTGATGTGCGGGTACTGGGTCTGCGCTAACAACCAGACCCCTTCCTCGAGGTCGAGGTCGTCCCCGTGACTGACGCAGAAGCCCAGAAACCGGGTGTCGGCCTCTTGCCGCGCCAAGTGCTGCACAATCTCCTGCGTCCGCCGGCGCAGCACC
>JAJXTA010000474.1 GCA_021784265.1 bacterium
GCCGAGTTCTACGGGCAGGTTTTCCGTGCCGCGAATGATCCACCAAAACAGCGGGTTGTCGTCGGCGCCGGGCGCGCGCTGGGCCGTCACCCGGATGCTCTTGCCGAACGGAATGCGGTAGGTGTCGTAGACGTTGGCGCCGGTCCCGGTCTTGCCAATACGTGCGACACCCCACGGCGCAGAATCATCGGCGAACCCGATGCCGTGGCCGAGGTATAACTCCATGTCAATCGAGGCGTTGGTTTCGCCATCCACATAAATCCGGAGGCGCGTGTTCTCGCACCCCTTCCAGCCGCCGCCAAACCACATGTGCGTCAGACAGCCTTTGCCCGTGTGTTGAAACAACTCCGCCTCCGTGTCGCCCTTCAGCACGCGTAACTCTTTGCCGATAGTGCCGAAAGTTTTGAGGTTCTGGAGTTCCGGTTCAGCCGCCGCCAAGTAGGCGAACGCGAAACCAGCCGCAGTCATCAGTGCCATTCTGTTTTTCATGGGTCCGATGCTACTTCGCCAGGTCCGTGCCAAGCAACTTCACGTGTTCCGGTTTGGCGATGAGATGCGTGAAGTGGACCCCAACCTTTAGACCACTGGGCGCAGAACTTAAGATGGACTTCCCAGGTCTGCTGACTTCGGGCTTTGTCTCTGTTTTCTCCGTCTGCGCCTCAAAAAACTTCTGAGAAGCGAGAACGAAGCGTGCCGGCCACGGCCCGTCCTCCCTCCCCGTTTTTTGTGGGGTCGGTGTGTTTATCGCCGTAGGCGGTCTGAGTTCAAGCCTTTTCGATCCGCCGCCAACGCGGCGTCGCCTCGCTCGCAGAACGTTTCAGGGGTTGCTGGCGACCGGTCTGGCGGTGGCATCGCTTCCCAAGTGGCGGGCTGGGCGCCGGAGGCGTCCGGCGGGAAGTACACCTCCGAGGGCGTCGCGTAGCCCAAGGCCTGGTGCGGCCGCTCTTGGTTGTAGCGGTCAAACCAGCGTCCCAGCCCGCGTCCGGCATCCACTCCGCGGCCGCAATCTGGCAGGTCGATGTCTCCATACTAAGCGCTACGCCACAAGCGTTCGATGAATCGGGTGTCCCTCCAACGCCCCCGGCCGTCCATGCTCACTTCCACCCCGGCCTCCTCTTGGCGGGTTGGGCGAGCAGGTTGGCGCGTTCTGCGAGTGACAAAGGTTCAGGCCGGAGTATGTTGGAGGCGTCGTTGACCTGAAGTTGATCCGACCATGACCGACCGTTGAGTCACGCAACCGTCAGCGCACGAACGCCACTTGATTTATGGACATTAAACGCGCGGGTTCACAACCCTCCCGCACCGGCCCGGCGGCTTGGTTCACGGGTACCGCGCGGATCGACCCCTTGTTCCAAGCCAGCCCCCCGGCCCGCGTGAGCGGCGCCGCGGTCACGTTCGAGCCCGGCGCGCGCACCGCCTGGCACACCCACCCGCTGGGGCAGACCCTGGTCGTGACGGCCGGCTGCGGCCGGGCCCAGCGCTGGGGCGGGCCGGTCGAGGAGCTGCGCCCGGGGGACGTGGTCTGGTTCCCGCCGGGCGAGAAGCACTGGCACGGCGCCAGCCCGACGACCGCCCTGACCCACCTCGCCATCCAGGAACAGCTTGAGGGCAAGGCCGTCGAGTGGCTGGAACCGGTGAGCGAGGAACAGTATGGGTCCTGAGGCGGCGCCAAGCGCGGTGACCACCCTGGTGTAACGCGGAGGGCGGCTGGCCTGTCATAACCTCCGACGATTGATCTATGCACGCAAACACCTCCATCACCCTTCTCTCCTCGGCCCTGCTGGTCAGTTCCGCCATCGCCAATGATTGGCCGCAGTGGCAGGGCCCGGACCGCACCGCGATCTCCCAGGAGCGGGGTCTGCTCCAGCAATGGCCGCAAGGCGGCCCGCCGTTGGTTTGGAAGATCAGCGGCCTGGGCGGCGGCGACGGCGCCCCGGCCGTGGCTGCCGGGCGGGTTTTCGGCATGGGCAACCGCGACGACGAGATCGTGTGGGCCCGGTCCGAGGCGGAGGGCAAGGCGCTCTGGGTGACGCGCCTGGGGCCGGCGTTACGCCAGCAGATGCCGCAAGGGAAGGAGGGGCCGGGCTGCACGCCCACCGTCGATGGGGACCGGCTCTACGTCGAGGGCATGGGGGGCGCTCTGGCCTGCCTGCAAGTCAACGACGGCAAGATCGTCTGGCAACGGAGCCTCCCGCGCGACTTCGGCGGCCAGGTCCCCATGTGGAGTTACCGAGAGTCACCGCTCATCGATGGGCAGAAGCTGATCTGCACTCCCGGCGGCGCGGAGGCGACCCTGGCCGCCCTCGACAAGCTGACCGGCAACACGCTCTGGAAAAGCCCAGTGCCGGGCGAGCCGCGAGCGGCCTACGCCTCGCCTATCGCCGTTGACTTCGACGGCCAACGCCAGTACGTCCAGTTCACCCAGCGCACCCTCCTCGGGGTGGCGGCGGCCGACGGCAAGTTCCTCTGGCGCTATGACCATCCCGCCAACAGCCACGGGATCAACTGCGCCACCCCGATCTATCACGAGGGGAAGGTCTTCGCCAGCTCCGCCTACGGCGCGGGCGGGGGCTTGGTGAAGTTGACCACGGACGCGAACGGGGGCGTCACCGCCGACGAACTCTACTTCACGAAGAAGCTGCAGAACCACCACGGCGGCGTGGTCCTCTGGGACGGCAGCTTGTACGGGGCCAACGGTGGCAATGAAGGCGGCGCCTTGGTCTGTCTGGAGTTTCTGACCGGGAAGGTTCTCTGGGACGAGCGGGACGATCCCGCGCGCCGGGCGCCCAAAGGCTCGATCGCGCTGGCGGACGGGCGGCTCTATTATCGCACCGAGAACGGCACCATGCTCTTGCTCGAGCCCAACCCCAAGCAGTACGTCGAGCAGGGGCGCTTCGAGCAACCCGACCGCACCTCCCTGCCCGCCTGGGCGCACCCGGTGATCGCCAACGGCCATCTCTATCTGCGCGACCAGGACGCGCTCTTCTGCTACGACGTGCGCGCCAAGTGAGCCGGTGGGCCCCCGAACGCGGTGGCCCTCACCTCAGCCGGCAGAGGCCGCCCGCGCCCGCGCCTGGCGTTCCCCCGGTGGCTTGCGCGGCTGCGGACCCCGGGAACACCCACCGGCGCGGTCTCCCGCCCGCCTATTGCAGCAGTTCCTCCGCGATCTGGACCGCGTTGAGCGCCGCCCCCTTTAGCAATTGGTCGCCGGAGACCCAGAAACACAAGCCGTTGTCCAGGGCGCAATCCAGTCGCAAGCGCCCGACGGCACAGTTGTATTTCTCGGCGGTGAACAGCGGCATGGGGTATTCTTTCTTCTCGGGATTGTCCACGACATCCAGCCCGGGCGCGCGGCGGAGCACCTCCAGGGCCGCGGCGACACTCACCGGACGCTCGCACTCGGCGCTCACCGCCACCGAGTGGGCGCGATAGACCGGCACCCGCACGCAGGTCACACTCGCTCGGAAGCCGGTGTGGTGCATGATCTTCCGGCCCTCATTCTGCATCTTCATCTCTTCCTTCGTGTAACCGGACGGCAGGAAGGCATCGACGTGCGGGAGGACGTTGAAGGCGATCTGGTGGGGATAGACCTCTTTGGTGACGGGTTGGCTGTGGACGATCTGCTCGACCTGGCGCTGAAGTTCCTGGATCGCCTTGGCGCCGGTGCCGGAGACCGCTTGGTAGCTGGAAGCGAAGATCCGCCGCACCCCGAAGGCGCGGTGCAAAGGATAGAGCGCCATCAGGGTAATCGCCGTGGTGCAGTTCGGGTTGGCGATGATGCCCCGATGGAGTTTCACGTCCGCGGGATTGATCTCGGGGATGACCAGAGGCAC
>JAJXTA010000475.1 GCA_021784265.1 bacterium
GGGCTCCCCCCCCTGGGTGAAGCCCGGCGCCACTGACTCGGCCCCTGCAACACTCCCCCCCGCGGGTGAGCCTGCCGCCCCGCGGCGGGGGGAGTGATTTCTCGGCTTTACCCCCGCGGCCGGGGCGATAGACTGCACCCGTGCTTCCGTTTGAATCCAACCGCCTGCTCAGTGTGCTTCCCCCGGGAGAAGTGGAAGGCCTGAAGGCAGCCGCCCAGCCCAAGCGCTTCCCCGCCGGCAGCACCATCTTCCAGGAGGGCGACCCGGGCGACGGCCTCTACTTCATCCTCGAGGGGGCGGTGCAGATTTCCGCCATGGTCAACCCGGAGCAACGCCGCGTCCTGGCCCGGCTCCAGGAAGGGGACTTCTTCGGGGAAATGGTGGTGGTGGACAACGCCCCGCGCTCGGCCACCGCCGTGGCCGAGGGGGACCTCCAGGTCTGTTTCGTTCCCAGCCAGGTGATGCTGGACCTGTTGTTGCGGTGCCCGCGGCTGGCGATCAACCTCGTCAAACTTTTCAGTCAGCGGACGCGCGATTTCAACCGCCTTTACATTCAGGAGGTCTTGCAGGCCGAGCGGCTCACCTTGGTCGGGCGGTTCGCCCGCTCGATCGTGCACGACTTCAAGAACCCGCTCAACATCATCGGCATCTCCGCCGAGATGGGCGCCATGGACTCCGCCACCTCCGAGATGCGCCAAACCGCCCGCAACCGCATCCGCAAGCAGGTGGACCGGCTCAGCAACATGATCAACGAGTTGCTCGAATTCACCCGCGGTTCGCAAGGCTCGGTCGTGCCCGCCACCACCGAGTACGCCGCCTACCTCCTGCCGTTGATCGAGGAGATCAGCGCCGAAGTGGCGGTCAAAAACGTCACCCTCCAGCTCGTCAACCCACCCCCGGCAGTGACGCTGCTCCTCAACCCGGGCCGGCTGACCCATGTCTTCTACAACCTCGTCCACAACGCGGTCGATGCCATGATGCCCGACGGGGGACGCATTCTCCTGCGCTTCAGCACCAGCGACACCGCGGTGATCACGGAAATCGAGGATACCGGCAAAGGCATCGCCCCCGAAATCGCCGGGCGCTTGTTCGAGCCATTTGCTACCTTCGGCAAAGCCCAAGGCACCGGACTCGGGCTCTCCATCGCCCGCCGGATCATCCAGGATCACGGCGGGCAAATCCAGGCCCGGAGCGAGCCCGGGCGTGGCGCCATTTTTTCTTTCACCCTCCCCCGGCGCTAGCCCTTGGCCACCGCCCGCGGCCGGAGGCGACGCGGGCGCTCACCCGTGTGACCGCGCGGAGACACGCCGCCGGCCCTTCCCTCCGAGGCAGCCTCCTCGCCAAGCTCGTCACTTGGCCGGGCTGGCCTCAACCCATTCGATAATCGAAAGCACGGCGTTCGAGCCCTGACGGGCATTGTCCGCCCGCACCAGCACGTTGCCCTCAGCAGTCTGATCCGCCCGCACCGGGTGTTCCAGCCAACGTCCCTCGCTGAACTTCTCCACCACGCCGAGGTCGTCGCCGGCCACGCGGAGGGTTTCCTTGCGTCCGCCGTCGAAATCGTCCGGGTCGATCACATAGACCCGCACCGTCCCGGCCGCCCCTGGCGGCACCTTGAGCTCGACCCGCACCGTTTCCTGGCCGGCGCGACAGTGAGACACTGGCAGACCCCACCCGTTCCAGGTGTAGCCTTCGCGCGGCAACGCGGCATAGCCTGGCTCCGCGAAAATGGTTTCCTGGCCGGGGCGCCCGCACAGGACACAGAGCTTGACCCCGCGCCCCCGCAGCTCCTCGGCCTGGGGCGGAGTTTCCTTGTCCGGCCAGAAGGCGACCTCGGGTGCCGGCTCACGCTCGGCCGCCGGGGGCAAGGGCGGCAGAGGCGCGTGGGGCTCGACTTGATACCAATAAACCGTGCTGGAAAGCTGCAGGGCGTTGCCACGCTTGGAAAACTCCCGCCGGAAAAACGGGGATTCGTGGGCGCCAAAACCAATCGCGACCCGCAGCGATTGGTTGAAGCTGATGGCATCCTGATCGAAGAAGCGGTAGGCCGCCGCCCCTTTGAGGAACGGAAAGTAACCGGTGAGCGGAAAGCTGCTCTCGCTGGGCGGGAACCCCCAACTGAAGCCGAACGAATCCTCCAAACCCTGAAACTCGACCGACGCCTCTGTTTCGCCGTCGAGGTAGAATTTCTCGTTCTCATCCACCGGATAGCCCTCGCGCCCGGGCAGCCGCACCGTCACGTTCCACCCGACGAACTTGCCGCGCCCCTTGGCCTCCAGCGCCACATAATCCCGCTGGCCCAACAGCAACGCCTCTTGCCGCCAACTGGCGTGGAAATAACCGGTGTCCTTCGGCACCCGGGCCAGGGTGCGGTACATCACGTAACTGTAGCAGGGCATCAGTTTCCAGAGCGCCTCCCCGGGCGCCACCGGACCGTCATAAACCAACTCGACCCGCGCCGCGCGGCGGAACGGCATGGGAAAGTAGGCGTTGAACCCCCGGCGCTGGTTCACCCAGGCCGTGTTCACCGGCTCGTGCAACCCCGCCGGGTCACACACGAAATCCACTAGCGGACACTCGACGCTGGGGGTGCTCTCTCCATCCCAATACAGGCGCAGGATCGCCTCGCGCCCGAGCTTCAGGGTTTGGGGCATGGCAAAATGGATCATGGTGATCTCGGCGGGGCCGCTGATCTGCGCCACCACCACCTGGGTGCTCGAGTTGAAACGGGCGCTCAACCCGTTCTCGATCCAGAGGGCGTTCTGCGCCTTGACCCGGCCCGGCGTCAGGTGAGGCAGGGCATCGCCACCCACCGCGGGTTGTCCCCGCGCGCTCACGGCGGCCACCGCCACCATCACCACGAGTCCAACGCTCACCGTGGTCCAAGAAGAAACCGACGATAATGAATGAGGCATAGCAGTTCCGGTTTATAAAGCGCGCCCCGCCAAGCCGCAAGCCCAGGTACCGGCGATTGAGCGGCCTGCCGGGCGGCCCTTCTCTCCCACGGCGCGCACGGAGTGCTCGCCCTGCAGCCTCCGCATCCTGTTCATCCTGCCCCCTCAACTCCACCTCGAGAATGCACACGGCATCAGTCCTGCGTCTTACGGATGCCGACGCATTTCGAACAGTGTTCGTTGCGCGATCGAGGGCGGCGTAGGCGTAGTTCAGGCTGGGGCTGGCCGGATAGGTCACCGTCAGCGGGGTGCCCACCCCGTCGTAGGTGGAGCTGGTGTGGCCCTGGGCCGCGCCTGCCTGTGCCGAGCACGGCAGACAGGCTCCACCGGCTGGCTCATAACTCTGACCCCTTCATTGTGTCAAAAGTAAGGACTGACCCCTTTATGATCACCACGGAAGAGTTCGCTGCCGATAGCCGGGACCGACCCCTTCACGCGGTCCTCCCGGAAAATCGGCTCCCGCCGCTCCCCGCGCTTCATCGCATGGTAAATCGCGCCTTCAAACTCAACGCCCAGCGGTCGGGCCATGCCCACAGACTGCCAGCAATGACTGACCCCTTTATGTCTTTTTGTAACATCTCAACCAAAGGTAGCTACCTTTTGATCTGGCCATGAAACGGCAATCACTGAAACTGGATGACATCGACTGGCAGGTTTTGCTAGGCATCGCCCACCAGTGCGGCTGCCAGTATCGCGGCCAACCCTCCTGGCGGCGGCTTTTCGATGCCATCGCCAGCGGCCACCTGTCCGTGGTCAATAAACCGGACCAGCGCGTGCGCGCGCTCCAAGCGCAGATGCGAAAGCCAATGCGGGAGGAACAGCAAAAACAAGCGATGGCGAACTGGGCGGCCCGCAGCGAACGCGACCG
>JAJXTA010000476.1 GCA_021784265.1 bacterium
TCTTTTCCAGGTTGGACCCACTTCACCCGGGCCAATACAGGCGGCCCGCCCGAGCCGCTGGGACCGGTGCTGTCCACCGGCACTCCGGCCGAGTTCGCCTTGGGCGATGACAATGCCTATGCCTTGGCCTGCGACAGGCTGGGCCGGATCTGGGTGGGCAACCTTAACCACGGCGTCTCCGTTTACGACGGCCGAGCGCCGGAGAAAGACGCGAATGGGCATTTCCGGGGCTGGCGAAACTACGATGTCCTCACCGGGCCACTTGGCGAGCGGGTCTTTGCCATCAAGACCAGCCCGGTGGACGGCTCGGTGTGGATCTGCACCTCAGCCGGGATCGCCCGCTACCGCCTCAATTCCGATACCTGGACGTATTACACCCGTGCGGATGGCCTGCCCTCGGACCAGATCCAATGCCTGGCCTTCGCCCGCGATGGCACCGTCTACCTGGGCACCCAGTGCGACGGCGTGGTCATAGGCCACCCGGTCCCAGCGGCCGGGGCCACAACGAGCCGCGACCGTGAGGAAGCGGTCTTGCCATCTTCCCCCCGAAACGAGAGACCCCAGACCCCAGACTCCTCCTCCCTCGAATACCCGGCTTGGCGCCAGGTGACGACACCGAACAACACCGACGCCATTCCCTGGCTGCCCGTGGGCTTCGGCCTGCCCTCGAACCTCAGCAACGACATCCTGGTGGCCCAGGATGGCAGCATCTTTGTCGCCACCACCACCGGCCTGGCCCGCAGCATCGACCAGGGCCAGACCTGGACCTTCCTCCGCGGCCAGGACTGGGAGGCCAAGGACCGCGGCCTCTACCACCCGCCCACCAAGGCCCAGCTCGACGCCGCCCGCAAGATCGTCCCCCGCGAACCCTGCACGCTTTTGAGTGAGGACTACGTCACCTGCCTGGCCCAGGACGCGGCCGGCAACCTCTGGGTCGGCCACCGCCAGACCGGCTTCGAGATCTTCAGCCTCCGCAGCGGGGAAAGAATCTACCAGTCGGTAGGTTCGGCCGTGGCCGAACATCTGCCGACCGACTACGTCACCGCTCTGCTGACGACGGGAGCCGCGGCTAACCGACCGGTCGTGGGGTTCTACGGCGGTGGCCTTACCGACACAGGCCTGCGCCTCGTCGGAAACATCCCGCGCCCACCAACCCCCGCGCTATCAGTCGGCTCCAGCCAATCGAAAATCGAAAATCAGAAATCGAAAATTCCTCCCCTTCCCTCCCCCGCCAAGCCGCCCACAGCCGCGGAATTGGTGGCCATGCTCCAGCGCCTTCGGGCCATCCGTCCCGAAAAGGGCGCAAGCCAGCCGCTGGTCGTGGCTTTGCCCGACGACTGGCGAACTGAAGGCAGGTGGATCGATTGCCATGGTCGGTTTGCGGCGGTTCTCTGCGCCATGGCGGGCGGCGGCGGTGATTACCTGGGGGGCTATGACGCGGCGTTTATCCAGTGCCACGGGGCCATCGCGGCGCCCAAGAATCGACCTCACGACCAGATTCGCCGCTGGGTGCATTGGATCCGAACCGAAAATCCCCGCTCGTTGCAGAACCCCAGTGACGGAGGCCGGAAACAGGCCGAATGGGACGACCATGGGGAAACCTTCCCGCGCACCCTCGAAGGGCCAGACCTTTATGGGGTGGTTGTTTGCCCGCCAGGACGGTACACCGTTGCCCTCTATTTTATGAACAAGGATGGGCACACGGACGCCAATCGCTGCCGCGACTATGAGATCACCGTCCAGACCACCGCGCTGCCGCGCGACGCGCTGGCCCGGATCGATGATTCAGGGACCGGCGGCGACCAGTGGTTTGGATCCGCGGCAAGCACCGCGCACGGACGCGTGCGGGATTTCGCTGGGGGCGTCTATAAGCGCTTCTACGTGAACACAGGATCGACAGGGGCGATTGTCTTCAGGATCGCCCGCCAGGGCTCGCTGAACACCATCCTGAGCGGGATTTTTCTTGATCCCGTCGGCGATCTGTGTGGTCTGGAAGGACCGATCAGTCAGCCCGCGCCACGGCGCGTGGCCTGTTTCGGCGACAAGTCCCCGGAGACGGGCGACGGCCGCTGCGATCTGGCCCTCGAACTGTTGGACCGGCTACTTTGCCTTCGTGACACTCACCCGGTCTGGTATTTGGGACCCGGGCGACGTTACCTGCGGCGGGCCGTCCAGAGCTTACTACTGTGGGAAAACTCACGTGTGCGCGCACCGGAGGCCCTGTACTGGCTCCCATCACGCGAAGCGGCGCGTGCCGATCTGGCGGCCGGCCTGCACGATCTGCAACTCTTTGCCGTCCGCGACGCTGTGCGCTACCCGTCCGACGCCTACGAACGCTTCACGTGGCAACAGCGCACGGCGCTGGGGCTGCAGGCGGCGCAGTGGAAGTGGAAATGGGCCGATTTTCGCGCGTTTGTTCGCACGCAGCAGGACCGTCAAACATGGTAACCAGGAGATTTCCGATGGACTGGCACGAGTCAGTTTTCGTTCTGCAAGGGCTTTGCAATTTCGGGCTGATCGTGGGGTTTCTGCTCGCGGCCGCCCTTCCGGTCGCGGCGCAGAGCGGCAGCGGCGTCACCTTCGTCATCCGGCAAGGGTCGCCCCCCTGTAGTCCGGATCCCGCGGTTGTCAACAAGAACGTGACGGTCAGATTCAGTGTGGAATTGTCTCAGGGCGGGGATCAACACCATGAGGGCGCCCCCGCCAACGTGAAAAAGCAGGAGTATACCCTGACCAGCGGCCAGGACTCGTCAATCGTTAGCGTCGTCCCCACCTTCCAGATTGCGGAGACGAAACAATCGGCGACACGCTCGGTGGAGGGGCCGAACTACATTCCTGTTATCGATGTGACGGCAACGGTTTGTTTTACGACGCCAGGAACGAAGAATGTTGCTCTCAGTGGCGTCGTTACGCTCCCGGACGACACCACATTGACCGCCGGCCCAACAACCATCACTGTGGACGTGGTGCCCGTGGAGATCACCCAGGACCATAAGATGTGGTGGTTCAACGGCCAGACTCCTCAAAACTTCCCGGTCGAGGCGACACTCACCGCCAATACGCCCGCTCAGGGCGCATTTTGCTGGTCGTTAACTGGCGGGCAGAACTTGGCCACCTTGGTGGCAGGCGATCAACAAGAGCGGATCAACCAGGATGACCCGGCTAACACGACCTGGGAGGACGTCTCGGGCGATCCGTCCACGGTGTACGGCGGCAGCGAAAGCTCGACGGCTGACAATCTTCGACTGACGGTCCTGTTTCCATCGGGGTCGCCTGCACCTCAGAGCATTACGTGGACCGTGGATCGCAGCGGGCTGGTTGCCAACGACCCGCCGGCCCCGGAAGATTGCGCAGTCACCTGGGACTGCGGAGACCTGAGCGCCGATGCCGCTTCGGGGGATCCGGCGACATTCACAGTCAGCGTGACTTTTTCAGATGGTGGCGGGGGCACGGCGCCCGCAAAGCTCGGGCCTGCTCCCGCACAGGCGGCAGCGCCGGCAGCGGCTGCGGCCGGGGTGATCGTGGGCGTGCGCACCGATGACACAATCGTAGTGGGCTGGATTGATCCGGCGGGAGTGCCGACGCCCAACCCCGCCAATGTCAACGGCGACGTCGTATCGCACTTTCCTGTTAACGGCATTGTCGGAGCACTAGATAAAGTCTGGGACAATCTGTTTCTACTTGATCTGAGCAACCATTTTGTCAATCCAAACGGCGTGGGACTTGCCCAGATCGATGCCACGTATATCATGAATTGGCTCTTCAAGTACTCAGCCAATCAGAATCCAAGCCAAGCGATTCCAGGTGGCGATTTTCGAAAC
>JAJXTA010000477.1 GCA_021784265.1 bacterium
AACGGTACTTATAAGTATATCGATCAGCCTCAGGCCGTCAAGCCCTGATTTTTGCCTGGAAACACGCGGTCCACCTCTTCCCCCGGCGCGCACGAAGTGACGCGCCGGTATCTGCTCTGCCTGCCCGGGCGGGCAGGCACCCGCGCTGGAGCGAAAGGGCTGGCTTACTTGATCACCAAATCGATGGCGGCGAAATGCTCGTGGTCACTCTGGCTGCGCTCCGATTCGACGCGCAGCAGGTAACGGCCCGGGTGCCGCACGCGGAGCTGCTGGCGCCAGCCGGCTTTGCCGTCGGGCTTCAGATCGAGCTGCAGGCGGCCCTCGGTGAGCGGCACGGCGGCAATCGGACCCGCGGCCTGGGGGGCGAGATAGTAATGGATGGTGAGCCCCTCGTAAGTGCGGTGGGGGTTGGCGTCGGTCAGGAGAAACTGGAGGTCCAGCAGCTCCTCGGTCCGGCCGTGAAACACCGGGCGGGGAAGATGGCCCGCGGCGGGCGGGGTTTGGTCCGCGTGGGCTTCGACCCGCCTCCCCTGCCCTGCCACACTGAGGGTGATGTCGAAGTGCTCACCCCACGCCGCACTGCCGGCCAGAGCGAACATCACCCCAGCGAGGCGGAGGAAGATCGATGGTCGAGCCATGGGCGCCCCCGGTGGGTCTCAACGCACGCGCACCGCGAGGGCCGCACGGGCGGGCGTCGAGGCGTCGGAACCGCTCCCTTGGGCCACGATCTCAACCGCATAGACGCCCGCCGCGGGGACGCGGACGGAGAAGGTCCCCGAAGCCACGTTGGTCGCGTTGAAATCCATGGTCAGCGCGGTCTCCACCACGGGACGCGCGCGAGTTGACTCCGGGGTGGGCGCCGGGGAGGCGACGACGAAGCAGTGAGCCAGAACCTCGGCGACCGGCTCCGGCCCACGGTCGCGTACCTGCCATTGCACCGTGAGCGGTTGGTCGGCGGATACGACGACCACCGGCCCGGCTGGCGAGCGCGTGGGGGGGGTGAGGCTGGAAGCCCTTTGGGTGGTGGTCGGCGTGCTCACTTCGAGCGTGGCGACCAACCCTTGGGCCCGCGCTGGCGCCGCCGCCACTAACAGGCACGCCGCGCCTCCGATGGCTGGCCGCAGCCTCATTGCAGCGACTTCAGGAAAGTGATCAAGTCGGAGAGGTCCTGCGTGCTCAAGGCCTGGGTGAGGCCCTCGGGCATGACCGAGACCGTCCCCGGACGCATTTCGGCCACGTCCGCCATCGCCAGCCGGTGTTCCGCCCCCGGCCCGCTAATGACCAGGATGCTGTCGGCGGATTCCTGGCGCAGCACCCCCGAGTACTCGTCGCCCTCCTTGGTGGCCACGATCACCGGCTCGAAGCTGCGCACGAAACTGGCACTGGGATACACCACCGATTCCAGCAGGTCCCGCTCGGTGCGGATGGCGCCGATCTTGGTCAGGTCCGGTCCCACGTGACCGCCCACGTAGCCGATTTGATGGCAGGTGGAACAGGCGGTTTTCGCGCTCTCGAACAAGCGTCGGCCGCGGTCCCGGTTGCCCGCCTGCAAGCCGGCCAGGAGCTGGTCCAGATGGGCCCGTTCCTGGGCGGCATTACGGTTCAGGCCGGCTAGCAAGGGCTTGGCTTCGGCTTGCACGGTCGTCGGATACTTCGCCAAGCAGGCACTGACCGCCTCGGCGCGCAGCGCGCTCCTGGCGCCGGCGCCCTGAAGCGCGCCGACGAGCCGACGCCCCACCGTCTCGTTGGTAGTCTGGGTGAAGGCCAGGAGGAGTTTGGGCAGCTCCATCGGCCCCACGGCGGGCAAGGCATCCGCCAGCCGCAGCAACTGTTCCTGGCTCAGCCTGGCACGGCTGAGGGCGGTGGCGGCCTCGCTCCGGTCCAGGGGCGCGTTGGTGGCATCCAAGGCGCCGATCAGGAAGCCATACAAGGCGGGGTCAGGGTGCTCCAAGCGGAGCGGCAACGCGGCGATCGCCGCCAGGCGCAGGCCCGGCGGCTGGGAGGGGTTGCGCGCCACTCCGAGAAGCGCCCCGGTGAGCGGCGTTGCCGTCGCGGAGTCGGGGTGGCCGTCTGCGCGAGCCAAGGGCAGCGCCCGGAGGACCGCCAAGGTTTGCCCGAGGACTTGGGCCTCGCCGGCGCGCAGGCCGGCCTCCAATGGAGTGAGCCAGACTGCGGGGAGGGCCGGCAGGGGGCTGTGCGCCATGCTTTCGAGGACGGCCCCCCGGGCCACGGAGGTCATCGCCGGATCCGCCAGGGTGGCGGCCAGGACCTGCTGAATCGCGGGGTCGGCCCCGAACTGGGCAAGCTGCGGCCAAAGCTCGGCGGCCTGGGCACCGGTCAGACCCGGGTCGCGGAGCCAGCGGCTATAAAGCCCAGCCAGTTCCCCGCCCCAGCCCGCGTGGTGCGCCACGATCCAGAGCGCCGCTTCCTTCAGCGTGGCGTTCGTCGAGGCAAGGTAACCGATCACGTTGGACGGCGCCAGGTGCCCGCCCGGCATTTGGTCGAGGGCGATGAGCGCGGCGCGGCGGGTGAACGGGCTTTCGGCGGTTAGGCCCGCGGTTACGCCCGCAGGGGACCCGATCTCGATCAGCGCGTAGATGAGAGCGTGCTCGAGCATCCGGTCGTGCGGGCGCGCCGCGGCGGTGAGCAACGCCGGGAGCGCCGCGGGGTCGCCCAAACGGCCCAGCGCCGTGGCGGCGTTACGCTCGAGGTGAAGCGACGAACTCCGCAGCTCCTCCAGCAGCGCGGCGAGCGCGGCATGATCGCGCCACAAACCGATCGAATGCGTCGCCGCTTGCCGGACCCCGACCTCGGGATCGGCGAGCGCCGGCCGGACCGCCGCGCGGGCCTCCGGACCGTCGATGCGGGTCAGGGCCCAGACCGCGTTCTGGCGACTCTGGACCGTGGCGCCGTGGCGCACCGCGTCCGCCAGGGCCGGTACCGCCTGGTTACCCCGCTTGCCGAGTGCGGCCAGCGCCCGCTTAACCACGGCCGGCCGTGCGTCTGCGAGCCAACCCGTCAGTTCCGCCGCGGTGGCGGTGGTCCAGGCCAGTTGCAATCCCCGCGGGTCCTCTGGCGGGCGGGCGCCCACGCGCCGAATCCGGTAGATGGCCCCCAGGGCCTCGGGTTTGGCGAGTTGCGAGGTCGGACAACACAGCTTGTACCAGCCGCCGGTGTCGATCACCAAGAGGCTGCCGTCGGCGTCCTCCAGCACGTCGGTGGGATGAAAGTCCGGGTTGTCGGAGACCAGGAAATCGAGGTCGGTTGTGGCGAAGGTCGCGCCCTCCTGGCGGAGGACGTGGCGCACCACCTTGCGGAGGTTGAAGAGGGTGGAGAAGAGATTGCCTTGGTACTCCGGCCCGAAGACGGTCGAGGAATAGCGCATCAAGGCGCACGCCGCCGCGGGCCCCAGATGGGTGATCGGGGGTAACAAATCGCCGGTGCGCGTCAGCCCATCCAGCACCCCGTGAACCTTCGGATAGACACCGCCATAGACGGCATGAACCAAGGCGTCGCGTTTGCCCCCGGCGGGGTTGGTGTAGAACGTCGTCGTGAAGATCGTTTCGCCCTCGGGCGTAAAGGCGATCTCGACCGGGTTATCCATCCCGCCGCTGATCACCGAGTCGAACTCGCTGCCGTCGGGGCGCGCGCGGAAGATGTGGGCGGCGGAGTCGGCGATGGTCCGGTTGCCGGAGAGCGTGTGGGTTTGTTGGGCAAAGGCGCCTTTGCACCAGTAAAACCACCCGTCCACGCCGAGGTAGGGGCCGTGGAGGTCGTTGGCGCAGCCCGTCAGGGTGAGCCCCTGGTACCACTCGCT
>JAJXTA010000478.1 GCA_021784265.1 bacterium
CGGGGCACCCATCCCAAAGAGCCGTTGGCCGCGCCGCTTGGCCTGAGCGAGGTAAGCCAGGTTCTCCTCCTTCATCCGCTCGATCCGGCGGGCAAAGTCTCGATAGATTTGGGCGGTGTTGCTCCCACCCTGGTCTTCGGCGTGCAACAGGGCGGTCAGCCGCGCACTCGGCGGGCGGCGGCCGGCGTGGGTGGCGAAACCGATCATCGAGCCGCCGTGGATGGGGGCCAGATACGCATCGAACAAGCTCAAGCCATGCCGCTCCAACAGCCGTTCCAGGGTGCGCAAGTTGTAATACAACAAGTGCTCGTGGTAGATCTGGTCGAACGCGCCGTTCTCGACGATGCGCTTCATGTAGAGGAACTGCACCACGAAGACCCCATCCTCACGCAGGCTCTCCCGAACACCCTCGGTCACCGCGTGCAGCTCCTCCAGGTGAAAGAAGACCCCCGCGGCGTTGATGGCGTGGAACCGCCGCCCGATCTGCCGCGCGGTCTCCAGGTTGAAGAACTGGTTCAGAGTGGGCACCCCCGCTTCCACGGCCCGGCGCGCGGTGGTCTTGGAGGACTCGACGCCCAGCGTCTCCCAGCCGAGGGCCTGAAAATGTTTCAGTTGGGTCCCGTCATTCGAGCCGATGTCCAAGACCGCCTTGCCGTCGGTGGTGGCGAAGAAGCGGCGATCGACTTCCGCCGCGATCTGACGGAAATGGTCGCTGAGCGAGCGGGTGACGCCCGAGAGATAGGTGTGGTCGCCAAACATGACCTCCTTCTTCACCGTGTAATCCAGTTGGGCCGTGCCGCACGCGGGGCAATAGACCACCCGGAGCGGATAGAACGGCTCGTGGCCGACCTCCGCCGGGCGGAGGAAGTGGTTGCACCAGGGCTGCCGCCCGAGGTCGATCACTGGTTCAAGGTTGGGACCGTCGCAGACGCGGCAGCGCATGAGGTGGGGAGGGTTAGACGGTTTCGGCCTTAACCAGCGGCGGGGCGCCCGCCGTCATTTCCGAGAGCTCGCGGAATTCCGGGACGGGCTGTTGGGCGCGCAACGCCTCTTCGCGGTCATAGCCCCGCTCCGGCTGGTAGAAGATTATCTGGCTGCCGGCGGCGTCGAACTCGAACGGGACGTGGATGAGGTCGGGCAGGGCTTCCCGCACCCGTTTCTGGCACTCCGGCTCGGCGAAGAGCAGCATGAAACCGCCCCCGCCGGCACCGAGCAACTTGCCGCCCAGGGCCCCGGCCGCCTGCGCTCGTTGATAAATGGCCTCGACGTGCGGGTTCGACACCACGGCGCTAAACGTGCGCTTGACCAGCCAGGCCTCATGCAACAGCTCGCCGAAGCCGCGCAACGATCCGCTGGCGCACAACACGGTCAGGCTCTCCTCCAAGAGGTCCTTCATGATGCGCAACTGCCGCTTGCGGGCCTCCAGGTCCGTCACGTAACTGCCCGCCACGTCGGACGCGGTCCGCTTGACCCCCGTGTAGAAGAGCATCAGGTGCGCATTGAGTTCGGCCAGGCGGGCGGCCGAGATCGGCACGGGGTGAACCGAGATGTCGCCACTGGGTTGAAAGAGGATGTGGTTGAGCCCGCCGTGAGCCACCGAAACCTGGTCTTGGGAACCGACGTTTTCGCGAATGACCTCTTGCTCGAGGTGGATGGCTTCCAACGCGAGCTGGCGCTTGCTGGCGATCTCCCCGCGCAAGGCATGGAAGGCATGCAGCAGCCCGACCATGAACGCGGAGCTGGACCCCATCCCACTCCGCGCCGGCAAGTCGCCTTCGTGATGGATTTCCACCCCGTGGCGAAACCCAAACTGGCGGAGCCCCTCCCGGACCGCCGGATGCTCGATTTGGTCGAGGGTCTGACAGTTCTCGACGCGCGAATAGACGATGCGGTGGCGGTTATCGAAGAACGGCGGGAGATAGCGACAGGTAATGTAGCAGTACTTGTCGATGGTGGTGGCCAGGACCGCCCCCCCATGCAGCCGATACCAGGCGGGGTAGTCCGTGCCCCCACCGAAAAAGGAAACGCGAAAGGGCGTGCGGGTGATGATCATAGGCGGAACTCAGGTTCAGCTCGAACACGCGCTCAGGGCCGGCGCCGTCACCTCTGTGACAAAGGCCTCGGCCTGGGCGTAGGACTCCGGGGTGCCGATGTCCAGAAACCGGCGGGCGGCGGGGAAGGCATAGACGCCCGTGGGCGCGGCGAGCCAGCGGGGCAGCAGGTCCCGCTCCAGTGAGCACGGCCGCCCCGGGGCGACCTCGGCCACCAGCGAGCGCTCCAGCAGGTAGAGGCCCGCGTTGATCCAACCGCCGCCTTGCGTCTCCCCCTTCTCCTCGAACGCCAAGACCCGGCCATCGGAGCGCGCCACCACACGGCCAAACCGCCGCAGGTCCGGCACGCAGGTCACCACGAGGCTGGCGCGGGCGCCGCGGGCGCTGTGGGCGCGCCAGAACCAAGCGAGGTCGGCGTCGCAGAAGGAATCACCGTTGATCGCCAACACGTGGTCGGTCCGCAACCACGGCAGGGCGTGGCCCAGGGCGCCGCCGGTGCCCAGCGGTTGGGCCTCGACGGAGTACCGCAGCCGCACCCCGGCATAGGCGTTGCCGAAGTAATCCTCGATTTGGCGGGCCCGGTGACCGGTGCAGAGCACCACCTCGCGCACCCCTTGTTGGCCGAGGCACTCCAGCCACCAGGCCAGGAACGGGCGCCCCCCCACCTCCGCCATCACCTTGGGCCGGTCGGCCACGACCGGGCGCAGACGGGTGCCTAAGCCCCCGGCCAGAATCGCGACCGTCACCGCGCCTGGCCAGGCGGCGGGAGGCGTTACCAAGTCAATCGCGGGTTCAAACATTGTGGAAGCGGGGTCGCCCCAGCAGGCGATAACCCTTGATCAGTTCCTGGATGCCAGCTTCGAGCGAGCGCCGCGCTTCAAACCCCGCCCGCCGCAGCCGTTCGTTGGAAACCACGTAGTTGCGCTTATCCGGATCACTCCCAATCTCCGCGCAATGGATGTAGAACTGGGGCACCTGCGCCTTCACCTTCAGGGCCAGCTCCTCTTTCGAGAGGTTGGCGCTGTCCAGGCCCAGGTTGAACGTCCGGCCCACCATCCCCTCCCGGTGTGCGAGGCAATGGACAAAACAGTCCGCCACGTCGCGGATGTGGACGAAGTTCCGTTTGAAGTGCTTCTCGAAGAGGACCAGATACCCCTCCCGCACCGCCGCCAGCACGAAGTGGTTCACCAGCAAATCCAGCCGCATCCGTGGCGACAGGCCGAACACGGTCGCCAGGCGCAGACAAATGGCGTTGGGCGCCGCCAACAGCGCCGCTTCGGCCTGGGCCTTAGTTTCGCCGTAGAGCGAGATGGGGCGCAGGGGCGTCTCTTCGGTGCAGAACACCTCCCCCGTGCCCACCCCGTAGCCGCTGTTGGTGGTGGGGAAGATGACGAGTTGGTCCGGGGAACGCAGCCGGTTCAACGACAGGATCGCCTCCAGGTTCACGGAACGGGCCAAGGCCGGATCCCGCTTGCAAGCCCCAGCCCCCACCAGCGCGGCCAGGGGTATCATCGCCTCGACGCGGGTAAGGACCGATTTGAGGAGCGCCTTGTCGCGGACATCGCCCAGCACGAAGTCGAAGTCCGGGTGGGCGGCCAGATGGAGGAGCGAGGGCTCGTTGTACGAGAGGTTATCGACGCCGAGCACCCGGTAGCCGGCCTCCAGCAACCGACCGCACAAGATCGACCCCAGATAACCCGCGGCGCCGGTGACGAGAATAGTTGGTTTCATGCCTGTCTAAGATTGGCCAAGAGCCGACGGCGGC
>JAJXTA010000479.1 GCA_021784265.1 bacterium
CATCGCGTCGGCCGCCGCGCGCACCTTGGCGTCCGAAACGTCACAGCCGAAGCAGTTCCAACTATTCCAACCCATCGGCGGCGTCAGAGCGATCTGGTCGCCGCAGACGATCTTGAGGGTCCGGTGCGCCGTTCCCCGCCGGTTCCGGGCGGTGAGGGTGACTTCGTAATCCCCTTTCTGCCCAAGCATCCCCGTGATACGCCCCGTGGTCGGGTCCAGCTCGAGCCCAGTGGGCAGCGACGTGGCGCCGAACGTCATCGGGCGCTCGCCCGTGGCGGCGACCGTGAAGAGGAAGGGGGCCCCCGGGCGAACGCCAAACACGCTGGCCCCGTTGAGGCGCGGTTTGGGCCCGGGCTTGGGCGTGAGGACGACCAGCCGCTCGTGCGGCGGCTCGGCGGGGAGGGGCTTGTCCGAGGTCATGAGGACTTGGGCGTCCGCCCAGTCGGCATGGTCGTAGCTGATCCCGTCGCCGCCATCATCGACCAGCAAGAGCAAGGTGCGGACGTGTCGGAGGCTGACGTCCACGGGCTGGGCGGCCTCCCCGCCGCGCAAGACCGCGCTCTGCCACAGCAGCTTGCCATCGCCCACCACGCGAAAGCGGACGCTCCCGTGGCCGGGGCCGACCTCGTCGTCCACCCCCACTTGGGCGGTGAACCGCTCCGCCCTCCGTCCGAGTTCCAGCCGGAAGGTGCTGACGGCGTGAGTGCCGATGCCGTGGGCGAACGGGTGGCCCGCGATGGAAAGGGGGTGGCGGTCCACCGAAAGGTGCGCGCGGGCTTTGCCCCAGTCTTGCTCGACATGGCTCAGGTCCAGCGTGTCGAGCGCGACGGGCTCGGCGGCGGCGGCGCGGGGACTGCCGGCCAGCGCCCAAAGGAGGCACGGCATCACCCCGAGCTTGCAGAGGTTGGTTTTCATAATGTCATTAGGGTCCTTGAACCCTAAGACCTGGGGCTGCCAGATCAAGTCCTCTCGCGGCGGTCTGTCCCATTTGTGTTGGCAGCCCGGGCGCGACCGTGTAGGGTTTTGGCCGAGCACGGCAGGATTGCATGGGCTCCGCGGCGCCGCCGCGGAGGGGCAGTGCGTACGTCATGAAGATCCGAACCCTGATTGTTGATGACGAGCCCTTGGCGCGCGAGCGCCTCCGGACGTTGCTGGCCGAGGCCCCCGAGGTGGAGATCGTGGGCGAATGTGGCGATGGGCGCGAGGCGGTTGCGGCCATCGAGGGCCAGGCACCCGACCTGGTTTTTCTGGACGTCCAGATGCCGGAGTTGGACGGGTTTGGGGTCCTCGAGGCGGTGGACCCGGCGAAGCTGCCCGTGGTGGTCTTTGTGACCGCCTACAACGAGCATGCCCTCCGCGCCTTCGAAGTGCATGCCCTGGATTATCTCCTCAAGCCCTTCGACCGCGCCCGGTTCGACAAGGCCTTGGAACGCGCGCGCGCCCATCTCCAGGGGACGCGGAGCGAGGAGCTGAACCAACGGCTGGCCGCCTTGCTGGCTGAAATGCGCCCCGAGTCCAAGACCGCGGACCGCCTGGTGGTCAAGTCCTCGGGCCGGGTCGTCTTCATTCGCACCACCGACATCGACTGGATCGAGGCCGCGGACAACTACCTCAATGTCCACGTGGGCAACGAGTCGCATCTCTTGCGGGAAACCATGACCTCGCTCGAGAGCCGCCTGAATCCCAAGCAGTTCTTGCGCCTGAGCCGTTCGGCCATCGCCAACATCGAGCGGATCAAGGAGCTCCAGCCCATGTTTCACGGCGATTACACGGTGATTCTGCGCAACGGCACCCGCCTGACCCTGAGCCGCGGTTACCGCGACAAGCTGCAGGATCTGCTCGGGAAGTAGGCCGCCGCCCATGCCGCGCGCGTGGACGCGCCGCCTGCGCCCCGTCTTGAAGCCAGCCCGCCAGACGTGCCATAGTCGGGGCGCGTATGAAAGAATCTCCGCACCCACGCCCCGCCCACGTCACCCCCAACCCGCAGGCCGCACGGTCGAGGCGGGTGCGCGGGCGGGTCGTTGCGCCTCCCACTGCCCAAGCCCGGTGGCCACTCGGCGGTTTGCTGGGTGGCGCGATCTTCCCCGCCTGTGTGCTCGCGCTGCTGGCCCTGTCCGGCTGTGCCCGGCCAGCCAAGGTTGCCAGCCCGCCTGCCGCCGTCCTTGCGCCCGTTACCCCGCCCGCGGCCACTCCCGCAGCCCCCTCCCCCGCCCCGAACCCACCACCGCCTTACGCCGCGTTGCCCCCACTGGAAGGGGCCGGTTGGCGTCGTCTGTTTGATGGCCAGACGCTTACCGGCTGGAAGGTCACGGATTTCGCCGGACATGGCCAGGTGCGGGTGAAGGAGAACCAACTGATTCTCGACATGGGCGCGGAGCTCACCGGCGTCAACGGTCTGGCCACCCTGCCCCCGGCGGATTACGAGGTCGCTCTGGATGCGATGAAGGTGGACGGGAGCGATTTCTTTTGCGGTCTGACGTTTCCGGTGGGCAAGGCGTGCTGCACCCTCATCGTTGGTGGCTGGGGGGGGACGGTGGTGGGCGTTTCCAGTATCGATGACAATGACGCCTCGATGAACGAGACCACCAAGTTCTACAACTTCGAGAAAAACCGGTGGTACCGCATCCGGTTGCGGGTCACCGCGGCCAAGCTCCAGGCCTGGATCGGGCGCGAGCAGGTGGTGGACCTGACCCTGGAGGGGCACCACCTGAGCATGCGCCCGGGGGAGATCGAGTTGAACCAACCTTTTGGCATTGCCACGTACCAAACCACGGCGGCCTTGCGTCAGCTCCAATGGCGACCGCTCTGACCTGGCCCGCCACCGTGGGGGAACCGACCGCCATGAAGCCTCCCTCCCTCGTCGCCGCGGCAGAAGCTCAACGCCGCAACGTCCGGAGCCCTCGGCACGGGCGACCAGGTACCGCCGGGCTCCCGCGTGGCCTCGCGCGGCCGGGCTGGCGGCCCGGTGCGGCGCGGCTGGGAGTGGTTCTCATCGGTTTGGCGTTGGCGGCGCTCACCTGGGCGGACGATTGGCCGCAATGGCGTGGTCCCTCCCGGGACGGCGTTTCGACCGAGCGTGCCTGGCGGACCGCTTGGCCGCCGGACGGTCCGCCTGTCCTCTGGCGGGCGAACGTGGGCATCGGGTTCTCCTCCGTGGCCGTCTCCCAGGGCCGACTCTTTAGCTCGGGCAACACCAACGGCACCGACACGGTCTATTGCTTCGACGCCGCCACGGGACGCTGCCTCTGGCGCCACTCCTATCCTTGTCCGCTGGATGCGCAGTATTACGAGGGGGGTCCCGGCGCCACGCCCACCGTCGCGGGCGACAGGGTGTTCACCCTGGGCAAACACGGGCAGTTGTTCTGTTTGGAGGCCGCCAGTGGTCGGGTGCTCTGGCAGAAGGACCTCATGGCGGAGCTGGGGGTGACCAAGCCGCGCTGGGGTTTTGCCGGTTCGCCTCTGGTCGAAGGCGCTCTGGTGGTGCTCAATGTCGGCGGCGCCGGCGCGGCGGTGGCCCAGACCGACGGGCGCGTGGTGTGGACCTCCAACCGTGAGGCTGCCGGCTACGCCACGCCCGTGCCTTACACCTTCCACGGCGAGCGCCAAGTCGCCCTCTTCAGCGCCAAGGCCCTGATCGGGGTGCGCCTCCGGGATGGGCGTGAAGTCTGGCGCTTTCCGTGGGCGACCAAGTGGGACCTGAACATCGCCGATCCCATCATCCAGGGTGACGAAATCTTCATCTCGACGTTCGACCGAGGCGCGGCGTTGCTGCAGCTTCAACCCGGCGCGCCGCGCGTGGTCTGGGAGACGC
>JAJXTA010000480.1 GCA_021784265.1 bacterium
GCTGTCCAGACAATCTGCGTGAGCGGCCAGGGGGAGAGCTTCTCGAGCTGGAACTCGACCATCGCGGGGAGGTCTTCCGGCTCGGAGGCCGGCAGCTCGATGGTGCGCACGAAGACGCGCTCGGCGGGCAGCCAGGCGATGTTGAGCTTGCGCTGCCACAGGTTGCGCCAGGTCTTCCGCCCCAGGTTCGCGGGCAAGTTCTGGCCCGGCATCGCCCGGCGATGGGTGGTCAGGGTGACCCCCTTGCCTTCGCGCGCGAACTGCCACAGGTCCATCCCCTGGCTGCCCGTTTGGAGCACATTGAAGAGATGGTAGTGGACATGCCGGGCCCGCTTGCGGGGGGCAGTCGGGGCCACGCCCGGCTCCGGAGCGCCCGCTTCGGCGCTCACCGGCGCGGGGGGCGACAAGACCGGGGTCGGGGTGGCGGCGACCGGACGCTCCAGGGTCGGAACCGCCGGGGCCGCCTCCTGGGTCCGCGTGGGCTCAGGACTCATGGGTGGCCTCAGCGGCCTTGGCCTGGGTCTTGAGGTTCTCCTCCATTAGCCCCGCCAGATGCTCTTCGCTCTGGGTGACGCGGAGCACCTCCTCGATGGTGGTAATGCCGGCGCAGACCTTCCGCCATCCGTCCATGCGCAGGGTGCGGGTGCCGCACTCGATGGCCTTCTGGGCGATGTTGGAGGCGGGCGCCCGGTTGAGCACCAGCGAGCGAATCGGCTCCGAGAGGACCAAGAGCTCGTAAATCCCAATCCGCCCTTGGTAACCCAGTTCGCGGCAGGCGGGGCAACCCGCCCCCTTGTAAATCTTGGCCGCATCGACCTCTTCCTTGGGAAAGCCTTGCCGCTTCAGATAGTCCCGGTCCCAATGGTGCTCGGTCTTGCACTCGTTGCAGATGGTCCGGACCAGGCGTTGGGCCATGACCGCCTCGACGGAGGAGGCCACCAGGAAGGGCTCGATCCCCATGTCGATGAGCCGGGTGAAGGCACTGGCGGCGTCGTTGGTGTGGAGGGTGCTGAACACCAAGTGCCCCGTGAGCGCCGCGCGGATGGCGATCTCCGCCGTCTCGAGGTCGCGAATTTCCCCTACCATCACCACGTTGGGGTCCTGCCGGAGAATGTGGCGCAAGCCCATCGCGAAGGTGAGGCCGATCTCCGGGCGCACGGCGATCTGGTTGACCCCGGCCAATTCGTACTCGACCGGCTCCTCGACGGTGATGATGCGTTTGGAGGGTTGGTTGATCTTGTGGAGAAAGGCGTAGAGAGAGGTGGACTTGCCCGAACCGGTTGGGCCGGTGACCAGGAAGATGCCGTGGGGCTTGCGGATGAGCTGGTCGATGATCGCCTCCTGATCGTTCGAATAGCCCAAGGTGCTCAACTCCAGCTTCACCTTGCCGCGGGTCAGCAGCCGCAGCGACACGCTCTCCCCATAGACCGTGGGGACGGTCGAGACCCGGATGTCGATCTCCTGCTTCTTGATGCGGACATTGATGCGCCCGTCTTGGGGCAGGCGCTTCTCGGAGATGTTCATCCCGGACATCACCTTGATACGGGAGATGATGGCCGACTGGAAGCGTTTGAGGTAGGTCGGCAACGGGGTTTCGCGCAGCATGCCGTCAATCCGGTAACGGATGCGCAACTGATCCTCCATCGGCTCGAAGTGGATGTCCGTTGCCCGCTCTTTGTGGGCTTCCCAAATAACCTGGTTGACGAACTTGATGACGCTGGCCTCTTGGTCCCCTTCGGCGATTTCCTTGTTGTCCGGCCCGAGAAGCTCGTCCGGGTCGTCTTGTTGCATCCCGTCCAGCACCTCGGCCCCGACGCCGTAGCAGCGTTTGAGGGTGTCCTCGATGTCAGCCCGCGGCGCGAGGGCGAACTCGACCTGGCTGCGGGCGGCGTGATGAATGGCGCCGAGCATGTCCGCATCGAACGGATTGCTCACCACGACCTGGAGCACGTTGTTCTCCAAGCGGGTGGGCATCACGGTGTACTGGAAGGCCACCTTGGTGGTGATCTTCTGGCAGAGTTCCTTGATCCCCTCGCTCTTGGCCGAGAAATTCAGCCGCTTGAGGTCCAGGTACGGCCACCCCAACGTCTGGGCCAGCCGCTGCAAGAACACCTCCTCGCCAAACCCATATTCTTGCGCGAAAAACCGCGTCCGCTCCTCCGGATTGCCGGTTTCCATCGCGGCACGCCACCGCTCCCGCCAGGGGCCAAACTGTTCGTCGGCGACCAAGGCGGCCTTCAATAACACGTTCTTGACGCTCAGGGAGGCCATGACTGGTTTCTCTGTCAACAAGTTACACAACGGGCAGCCGGAAAAGTTGCGCGGGCGGGCGTGGATTTTCCGGGGGGCACGGTTCCGAAGGCAGCCCCCCGTTGGGCCACCGCCGACCGGGCGCCCGGCTCTCGCGGGGAACGCCGCCCCGCCGGTGCGGGGCCGCGACGGCCGCGGCGGTTCCCTCCCTGAGCCACCCCTGCGCCACCCCGACCCTCAGTCTCCCTCCTCTGAAAGCTTGCGATACAGGGTGGCTAGGCTCACCCCTAGCCGTTGGGCGGCTTGTTCCTTATCCCCGCCGGTTTGCGCCAAAACCCGGTTGATGTAGGCGATCTCCTGTTCGCGCACAAAGCTCTTCAGGGGAACCATGGGTGCCGGGACCGTGCCGGGGGGCACGGGGACCTCCGGAGCGCCGGGTGCCGGCTCGAGCCCGGGGCCACCGCCAAGCGCCAAGCTCCCCGGCGGCGGCTCGTCCTTGGGTTGAAAGATGGTGTCGCCACTGCCACTGCGGCCGTACTGTTGAAAGAGGGGGGGGAGGTCGGCTACCCGGATCAAGCCGTCCTCGCACAAGGCGCTGGCCCGTTCGATGGCGTTCTCCAGTTCGCGGACGTTGCCCGGCCAATCGTGCAGGCCCAGGACTTCGACGGCTTGACGGGTGATGCGGTACGGCCCGCCCGTGCGCGGGTCGGTGCGTTGGCGGAGGAAGTGGCTCACCAGCAAGGGGATATCCTCCTTGCGCTCCCGCAGGCTCGGGAGGGTGATGGTGATCACGTTGAGCCGGTAGTAGAGGTCTTCGCGAAAGGTCCCTTCCTTGAGCCGCCGTTCCAACTGCTCGTTGGTCGCCGCCAGCACTCGCACGTTGACGTAAAACGGGACGTTATCGCCCACCCGGCGCACCTCGCGCTCTTGCAGCACCCGCAGCAGCCGGCTCTGGAGCGTGGCGGACATCGAACCGATTTCGTCCAGGAACACCGTCCCCCCCTCCGCCTCTTGGAAGAGCCCCTTCTTGTCGGTCAGCGCGCCGGTGAAGGCCCCTTTGCGGTGCCCGAACAGCTCGGACTCGAGGAGGTTCTCCGGCAGGGCGCTGCAATTGATGGGCACGAAGGGGGCGAACTGCCGCCGGCTGTTGAAGTGCAACGCCCGCGCCACCAGCTCCTTGCCCGTGCCGCTCTCGCCGCGGATCAAGATGGTGCTGTCGGTCCCGGCGACCCGCTCGATCATCTTGAACACCCCCTGCATCGTCGGCGCGGCGCCGATGATCTGGCTGAACTGGTACTTCTTCTTGAGCTGCTTGCGGAGGTAAAGATTCTCCGAGACGGCGTCGCTGTAGGAGAGGGCGCGCTGGATGCAGAGCCGCAGCTCGTCGAGTTTGAAGGGTTTCTCCAAGTAATCGTACGCCCCCTGCCGCATGGCTTCGACCGCCGTCTCGATCGTGCCGAACGCGGTGATCATGATCACCGGGGCGGGCGGGCTCAACCCCCGCGCCTTCTTGAGAATCTCCAGGCCGAAGGCCCGGGTCTTGTCCAGGTACAG
>JAJXTA010000481.1 GCA_021784265.1 bacterium
CCGAACACACTGGGCAGCACACTCGCCGCCCGGGTGATGGCCAGGATCATGCTCACGATGGCGCCGATGCCGACCGAGACGAAGGGATTCACCTTGGGCATGACGGTCTTAAAGCTGTTGGCGGCGATGAAGGAGGAGAAGCAGGCGCCGGGGAAGGAGGCCAGCGTGAGACCGATCATGACCGCCCCGTAGAGGCCAGGGGAGAGTTTCTTGGAAAGGGCGACGGTCATGTTCTGGACCGAGGGGTCGATCACGCCCGCAGCGCGGGCCCCGGCCACGGCAATGACCGAGATGCCGGCGGTGAGGACGACGGCGATGATGATCCCCACGATGCCGCCCATGCTCACGTCGGCTTTGTCCCGGTTATTGCTGCAAATGTCCACGCCCGCGGCGCCGGCGGTGGCGAAGAACCCGACAATGGCGCCGATCATCATCAGCATGGCCTGCAGGCCGCCGCCCGAACCGGCGGGGGCGGGTGGAGGCGTGTAGCTCCCCGCCGACCCACCGAACATGACCAAGCCCACGATCAGGACCACTAAGGGGATCACCGGGAGATAGGTGGCCACCTTCGCGACGTACTGAATGCCTTTGAGCCCGACAAAGGCCGCCGCCACCGTCCAGATCACGCACAGGGGGATATAAAGCCCGGGCGCGTGAAAGCCCGCCGCCAGCGCATCGGAGGAACCCCAGGTGTTGACGCCCAACCAGCCGAATTGGAGCGCGCCCATGAGGAAGCCGGGCATGAGCAATCCGCCGGCGGCGCCAAACGTCGAGGTCCCCACCACGTAGAGCGGCAACCCGGTTTGGGCCCCCAACCTGCCTGGCACCAGGTAAAACAAGAAGTGGCAGATCAGCCCTCCGAGCACGACGCCCAGCAGGGTCGCCCCCAGCCCACCGACGCTCAGCCCGTTGCCCGCCATCGAGTCCCAAAAGACGAACCACAAGAAGATACCGGCGTACGTTGGCGCCGTGTTCTTGAACCAGGGGGCGCGCTTGTCCGGTGGATTAGGCACGGCACTGGTGAGGTAAGAAGGGAGCTGGCCTGTCGCAGTGTTTTCCGGGTTGTTCATGCGCCTGTTATCGCCGGTCCTAATCCCAGCGCAAGCCCAAAATGGCCTGCCCCGTGGCGGGCAACACGAAACGCGGTCCGCGTTTTCCGTAGCGCGGGGACGATCTCCCTCCGCGGCGGCCCTGTTGAAACCACCCGCGAGGAAGGCCTAAGGTCGTGAGATAAGACCCCCGCTACGGCCAGAGACGACCCCCGATGCCTGGTTCGCAGGGACCGAGCCGCGAACGTCAGAGGTGGGCGTGGCGGCCGGGACCGGTCTCGTTCCGCCGGTTCTCGGTCCTCCCTGGCGCGCCCGGGCCCGCCACCGGGGCTACGCATGCCGGACCAACCGCCCGTCGCGCCCCACGGTATACCGCTGGCCCCGCCACTCGACGCGGTTGCCCAGGAACGCCCCCAGCCAGAGGCCGACCTGGAGCAGGTCTTTGAGCGGCACCAACCAGAGCCAGGCCACACCCCAGCCGCGCCGGGCCAAGCGCCGCTGTTGATCCGCCGCCGTGCACAGGCGCACCGCCAGACAGGCCACGAAGGCCGTGGCGGTGGCCACCCCGGGACAGGCCGCCCACCACGCCAGCGGCCAGAGGGTGGCATTGCTCAGGATGCTCCACGCGTAGGGCCACGGCATACAGACCCGGATGGTGCGGGCCCAGCGCAACTGATGCCGCCACACCGCCCGCCAGCCTTGGGGCGGCTCGCGGCACTCGACCACCACCGGGCAGAGGCGAATCGCCCCGCCCGCCTTGGCCACCCGGCGGCCGAGCTCGAAGTCGTCGGCCAGGTAATCCTGGAGGGCGGCAAATCCGCCGCCGGCCTCGAGGTCCGCCCGGCGCACCGCCATGACGGCGCCCAGGGCAAAGCGCATCGGCCCCAGCCGGTTTGCTTGGAGCACGCTGCCCCAGAAATCCGCGTTGATGGCGACTGCCTCCCAGCGCATGGCGAGGGTGGCGGGATTGGCCAGGCAATAAAAGGGGTTCACCAAACCGACTCCCGCCTCAGTCAAGGGCATGATCAGGTTCACTAGAAACTCGGGGGGCGCCCACACGTCGGCGTCGCTGACCACCAGCAGGTCGTGCCGCGCCAGCCCCTGGAGCTGGGCGAGCTTGGCGACTTTGGCGTTCGGCCCCGCCGGGCCGGGGCCGACGTGGAGCGCGGCGTCGCGCGCGGGAAACTCGGCCAGCACCGCGCGCACCACCGGACAGACCGGATCCTCGGCGCTGGCCACGGCGAACAGGAGTTGCACCGGGCCGGGGTACTCTTGCGCGAACCAACTGCGGAGGCAGGCCGCGGTGTTGGGGTCGGCTCCTTTGAGCGGCTTCAGAAGCGTTACCCCGGGCGCGGTCGGCGGGGGTGGGCGCCGTCGGTGCAACGGGAAGCGGCGAGCCTCGAGCCATTGCCAGAGCGTCAGGCCCAGGCTCAGCAGCGCCAAGCCCCCCAGGAGGGTCGCCAGCATCATGCCGGAGGGGGGGGCTCCGCGCCCAGGATCGCCCCATAGAGCCGGGCGTAGGCCTCCGCCACGCACGTCGCCGAGCGGGGTCGCACCGATTCGCGAATGGCCGCCGGTGGCAGCAGTTGCGGCTCGCCGCGGAGAATCATCCCCAGTTTGGCCGCCAAGTCCTCGGCCGAGCCGGGCGCAAAATGGAGCCCGGTCTTGCCGTGGGCGACGATCTCCACCGAACCACCGCTGGCGGAGACCACCGCCGGCCGGCCTAACGCCAGGCCCTCCATCAGCCCGACCGAGCACGGTTCATTGGTGGTCGGGTGGAGCAGCCAATCGGCGGCTTGGATCGCCTCCCCGATGGCGTTAGTGGGGCCGGCCAGCTCGACCTGATCTCCCAAGCCCTCCGCCGCGATGAACCGGCGCAGCTCTGCCGCGAAACGCCGCGCATCCGGTTCCGCGACCACCGGCCCCCAGAGGGTGAACTTGACCCGGCGGCGGTCGGGGGCGGGCAGGAGGGCGAGGGCGCGCAAGGCCAGGTCCCAGTTCTTCCAGCGGACGATGTTGCCCACCCCCGCCAGCCGGAGCGGCAGGCTCCCCGCCGGCGTGAAACGGGGCGGGACCAGTGGCGCCGAAAAAAACGCGTCGGCGCAACAGGCGGAAATAATCTGGATCCGGGGCGGGTCTTCGCGGAGCCGGTAATGGCGGGCCATCTCGTGCGTGAGCGGCACCACATAGAGACGCCGCAGCTTGCCGGCTCGGGCGTAGAGCCAGGTTCGCTTGCCGCGCCCGTGGCTGGTGAAGAGGACGCGCCGGCGCCACCGCGTGGCGACCATCATCGCCACCAACAGCGCCCCGCGCGAATGGGCATGCAACAGGTCGAAGGGCTCGCGCTGGAGCAGCGCCCGCAGCTCGCCCAGCGCCCGCCACGCGTGCCAGGCCAGCCGCAGGTGCGGGTCGCACTCGCTGCGCAGATGGCGGCTATAGCGGTAGTCCAGGGCTGGTTGGCGCGTTTCGCGATAGGCCGCGTTGACCCAGACGGTGTGCCGCCATTCCCGCAACGCCGGGGCGCGCTGCAAGCTGCGGAGCATGGCAAGAATTCCCCCCGAATCCTCCGCCGCGCCGATCAGGTGCAGCACCCTCATAGCGGACCGGCCACCCGTCGCGCGCGCGAGCCCGCCAGGACCCGGCGCCGCGCCGCGGTTCGCCTCGGCTGCGCGAAGGGTCCCGCCCCCTGCCCGTCCCTCGTCCCGCCAAGGCGGCCTTGTGCCCGGACAAACATCGTTCCCGTTAAGATCGGA
>JAJXTA010000482.1 GCA_021784265.1 bacterium
CCCCGGTGACCACCGTTGCGCCGGAGAATTCCATTGGCGGGCTCACGCTGGCGGTGCTGGCGTTGCAGGGGGTCTTCTTCGCCGGCTCACCCACCGCGGGGGAAGGCTCCACCGCCCAGCGCTTCATGGCCGCGCGCAGTGAGCGGCATGCGATCGCCGGCCAGCTCTTCAACTGTTGCCTGGCCTTGAGCCTGCGCATCTTGCCGCTGATCGGGGTCGGGCTGGTCGCCCTCTCCCTGTTCTGGCCCGCCAGCTTAGCTCGCCGGGGCCCGGTGCCGCCAGGCATGACCGTGCTGGCGGACCCGGTGACGGCCTGGGCCGAGGTGATCAAACGCTGTCATTTGCCCCCCGGGTTCGTGGGGTTGCTGGTGGCGGTGGAGGTGGCCGCGTACACCTCGACCTTGAGCGCCCTGATCAACTGGGGCAGCAGTTTTGTCATCAACGACCTCTGCCGTCCGCTCGCGCCACGCCCCAGCGTGCGGCGAGAGATTTGGCTGAGCCGGCTCACGACGCTGGGACTGTTCGGCGCCGCGAGCGTGGTGGCAATCCTCTGGGTGAACCAGATGGTGAGCTGGTTCATGTTCATCAACTCGGCGATGATCATCTTCCTGCTGCCTCTGGCCTTCTTTCGGTTCTTCTGGTGGCGGTTTAACGTCTGGGGCGAGGTGGCGGCCATCGTGCTTGGGCTGCCGGTGTCGATCCTGGTCTGGTTTGGGCTCGACTTCCAAAACGCGGCCCGCCACCCCCTCTGGCAGGGGTTGAGCCTCCTCTTCGGGCTCGGGTTTCTGGTGCTGATCGGCGTCACCCTGCTGACGCCGCCGGAATCGCCGGCCACCCTGGCACGATTCTATGCCCGGTGCCGCCCCCCGGGCTTCTGGGGACCCGTACGTCGTGCGGCAGCGGCGGGCGTGGTAGCGACCCCGCCGGTGGCCGAGCTGGTTGGCAACTCGGTCCTGGGGATCCTCGCCTGTCTGGGGCTGGTCCTGGCCACCAATGCGGTGTTCGTTGGAGATTGGCTCCGGGCGGCCGGCGGCGTGGTGGTGGCTGGCGGCGGTGGCGCCTGGTTGGTGCACCGCGTGTTCGAACCGGGTCCGGCCTCAGAAAACCCGGCCTTCTCCCCCGCCGAGGGGGCGCGCAATCCACGCAAGCAACTCGAGCCATGAAAACCATCGCCTGCATCCGCGCGGGCCTCCTCCTGGGCCTGACCACCTGGCTAAGTCCAACCCGGGCGGAGGGCACCCCGGCCCTGGCCCTCTGGCGGGGCACCGACTTCCGCGGCGGCGCCCAAGGGCACTTCGGCGCCAACCTCTGCGGCCGTGAGGGTGTCAATTATGTCTATGCCCAACCGACCGGGGCGGCGGCGACAATGACCGCGGTCTTCGACTTGCCGGAGCACCGCCGTCGCCCACTCTACCTCTATCTCGAGGCCATGGATGACGATGCCCCGGCCCCGTGCCACATCGAGGTGCGGCTCAACCAGCACGTGGTCTGGGCCGGGCCGAGCGGGTTTCCGAACGCCCAATGGCGCTGGCACCGTTACTTGCTGCCCACCGGGGCGGCGCACCCGGGCACCAACGCCCTCACCATCCTGAACCAGGAGCCGCGGGGCAGCCTCGGGATGCCCCCCTGGTTCATGGTGGCCCGGGCCGCAGTGGCGACCGCAGGCTACCAGCCGCCTGCGGCGGTGGTGCCGACCCTTCAGGTTCGGTTGCCCGCCCGACTCCGCCCGCTGCCCGAGCCCTTGCCACCCGGCCACACTGAGCCGGGATTCAAATACCGCGGCACCAAAGGCTGGGGGTGGACGCCGGCGCAATACCTGGCGGAAATCCCAGTCCTGGCCAGCTTGAACATGAACTTCCTCATGAACTGTTACTCCTCGATGTTCACGGACCCCACGCCGGGACGATGGAAGAACGAATGGTGGAAGCCACTGCCCGAAACCAAGAAGGCCGCCTACACCCCGGTGTTCCAGGCCTGCCGGGAACACGGGCTCATCTTCTGTTTCGCCTTGCACCCCCAACTGGGATCGCCGCGGCCGCTGGACCCCACACGCCCGGCGGACGTCGATGCGCTGTACCAGAACTATGCCTGGGCCCAAAGCCAGGGGGTGCGGTGGTTCAGCGTTTCTCTGGACGACGTGAGCTGGAGCCGCCACGGGCCGGCCGAGGGCGGCGCCGAGCACGCCCACCTCGTGAACACGATTCTCGGCCGGCTCCGGCAGCAGGATCCGCAGGCCCAGATGATCTTCTGCCCCGGCCCCTACTGGGGCGACGGCACCGCCCCAACGGCACGGCCCTACCTCGCCGCCCTCGGGCAGGAGCTGGACCCGGGCGTCTATGTCTTTTGGACCGGCGACGGCGTGGTGACACCCCGGATCACGCGGCGGGCAGCCGAAAGCTACCGCCGCATCGTACGCCACCGCCTGTTCCTGTGGGACAACTACCCGGTGAACGATGCCAACCCCACTCTCCACCTCGGCCCGGTCCGGGGCCGCGAGCGGGACCTGGGGGAAGTGATCGACGGGTACATGAGCAACCCGATGGCGACGCAGAACGAAATCAACCGGATCCCCTTGGCCACCTGTGCCGACTACGCTTATAACCCTTTGGGTTATGATCCGGCCCGGTCGATCGGCCAGGCCCTCCTGCGCCAAGCCAGCAGCGGGGCCGAGCGACGGGTGCTGCGGGACTTGGTCCAGGCCTACCCTGGTTTCCTGGTCACCGGCGGGGGGACCGGCACCAATCCCCAACGCCAACGCTTTGCCGACAGCCTGGCCGGCGGCCACAGCGATGCGGCGCGCGCCACGCTGCGGCGCCTGCGGAACCTGGCTACCCGGATGGCCCGGGCCTTCCCCCAGCGCTTCGAGGCCGCCCAGCAGACGCTGGCGGGCGACATCACGTGGATGGAACAACAACTCCCGCCGCCCCGATGATGGCGCGGCGCACCATCAGGCGCCCGGCACGGTTCGGTGGGAACCAGCGGCACCGGCTGACCCGGCCATGAACGTCGGCGCCGCCCAGATCGATATCACCCCCCGCCCCGGACTCGAGTTGGCCGGCTTCGCCCTGCGCCCACAACCGGCCACCGCCGTCCTGGACCCTTTACTGCTGCGGGCGCTCTTCGTGGAAGAGGGGCCGACGCGTTGGCTCTGGGTGCAAGCCGACCTCCTTGGTCTAGAGCAAGGGCTGGCGGATCGCCTCCGCGCGTGGGCCCATTCCGCCACGGGCATCCCTTTGTCCGGGATCTTGCTCACCGCCACCCACACGCATAGCGGGCCAGCCACCATCCCCTTGACTGGCTGCGGCGTGGTGGACCCGGCGTACGTGACGTGGTTCGAGCAACAGGTCCAGGTCGTGGTGCGCTGGGCCCTGGACAAGCCCGAGCGCTGTCGTCTCCTCACCGCCGAGGGCCATTGCGACCTGGCGGTGGACCGCCGCGGCTTCCCCTCAGCCCACACCGATCCGCGGGTCGGCGCGCTGGCTTGGGTGCGGCCCGACGGCACGTTCAAGGCCGTGGCCGCCAGTTACGGGATGCACCCGGTTTGCCTCCGGACGGCCCTGATCAGCGCGGACTGGCCCGGGGTCGCCGCCCGCACGGTGATGGACGCCTTGCCCGGCCGCCCCGTGGTCCTCGTTGCGTCCGGGGCCTCCGGCAATCTGAATCCACCGGGTGTCGGCGTGACCCCCTCTCAGCTCCACGGCTGGGGGCGCCAGGTGGGAGAGCGGATCAGCGGCGGATTGCTGACCGCGCACCGGCGTGACGCCCTGGTCCGAACCCCGCGACTACGAGTGTCGAGC
>JAJXTA010000483.1 GCA_021784265.1 bacterium
TCGCGGGCTGGCTGGCCGCCCAACAGCGCGCCGGCGTGCTGGTGGACCCGAAAATCTACGTCGGCCTCTACTTCCTGGGGATGGCGCCCGGAGCGGCGCCGGGCGGGCTCGCCGCCGCACCGTAAGACAAAGCCCAGCGCCGGGCGGCTTCTCCCCACGGCCTGCGCAAGCAAGTGGGCCAGCGGCGCTCGCGGGCCGCACCGCCGGGCCGCCCACCCGGTGTCGTCAGAGCTCCTGCGGTTTCGGCCCGCCCCGCTCACCGCCGCCGTTCCTGCGCCTGTCCACATAGTCCGTCGCCAGGCGAACGAGCGCCTCCTGCTCGTGCCCCGCTAGCCAGCTCCGCATCGCTTCAAGCGCCGCGTGAATCTGCTTCGTGTCGCCCCGCCGTTTCACTAGGAACAACAGATTGGCCACGCGGATGAGCGTGTCCGTTGCGTGCGCCTCCAACCAGCGCGCCGTGCGGGGAATCGCGCTTTCGACCTGGGCTGCGGTGCCGCGCTGCCCCACTAACCAAAGCCAAGCCGAACGCGCCACGCACTCGCCATCCTGGCGGGGTTCGTTTAACCAGGCCCCGACGCTGTCGATCACTACCTCGGCCTGCTCGGGCGCGCCGCGAAACCCGGCCAGCCACATCCATGAGGTGCGCACCAGGGTCTCCTCGGGATGGTGTTGGAGCCAGTGCCCCATCTCTTGGATCGCCTTGGCCACCCGGCTCGGCTGGCCTCGCCGACCGACGATCCACAGGTACGCGACCCGCAGGAGGTTGTTTTGGGGGTGGCTCGGCAGGTGCCGCACCGCGATGTCGGCGGCTTTGTCCAACACACGCGCCACACGGGGCTCCTCGAGCAACGGCGCCAACATCCCCGCCACGCCGGGGCCGCCCTTGAGCTCCAACAGCCGCTTGATGACGCTGGCGAACCGCCTCAACTGGGACCCTCGGCCTTGGGTGCGCAGCCAGCGAAAGAGCGCGGCACGGACCAGGTTGTCCTCGAGGTGCCAGTCGGGGATCAGCCCATCTGGCGACAGCCAGATAATCATTCGCTCCAAGGCGTAGGATGGGACCGGAGGGGCGGCCACAACACCGCCGCTGCTGCTGCTTGGGGCGTCTCCCGCGAGGATCCAGTCCGCAGCCTGCTTCACCGCCTCGGTCATGTGCTGAAAGTTGCCGCGGTCCAACGCGAACCAGACGGCCGCCGCGCGCACCAAAAGGTCTTCCGGATGCTCGGCCAGGTAGCCAACGGCCCGGTCAAACACGCGTTGCCATTGGCCATCGGTGGCCTGCCGCTCCGCCAGGCCCAGTTCGACCCAGCACCGCTCCGCATCCAGCGGTCCCGTGAAGAACGCGTCGTTCAAGATCGGCGTCCGGAGCGCGAACTCACCCAGATAGGAAAGACAGTGGTCGGGCGCGGCCCTTTCCCCCAGATCAGCAGCGTGGCGCCGCGGGCTCTTGCCCTGGTCCGTGAGGCGGTACTGGGACCGGATCCCATCGAGCATCGCCGACAGCTCGCGCTCGGGCACCTCCAGCCCCTCGCGCCTAATCACAATTGCCTCCGGCGGCAAAAGCTCCCGGCGGATGCGCGCCTGCCGCCGCGGCCCACGATACGGCGGCAGAAACACTTCCTTGAGCGCTGGCCGCCGGTGTTGCGTCGCCAGGCCGACCAACGGCCCCACCGCCGCTTCGAACAGCCGCTCGAAGCCGTGGGGCGTGTCCAGCAGGTTGCACAGCGTGGCGACGAGCCCGGGCTGCATTTCGGGTGTGAACTCGAAGTTCCCGCTCGGATGGGTGTACCCCCATCGGCGGTATTCCAGCAGGCAAACCGCCAGGCTGATCGCCGCGTTGGACCAGCTCAGTGAGTCGTGGGTCTTGCCAAAGGTGGTGACGACCGGCGCCGCTCCTGTGCCCGGACGGAAGACAGTCCTCTCCAACGCAGGGAGGGGCCCCCCCGAGAACACCAGCTCCAAGGTGCCAAACGGCGACACGTGCGTTGCGATTAACCGAGCTCAGCCGGATCTCAGGTGCCTCTCCACCCGGCACCACTTCAGCCAGCGCCCGTTCTTCCACCATCCCTTCTCCTACGAGATTGATCTTGCCAGCTTGACGGAAGTCGTCAACGCAATTCCTTGGCCCCTGCAGTCGCGCCGTCGCGGGGGCGTGCGTCCCGCACCCACGCTATCGCGCCGGGGTACGAGGCTGCGCACCACGCGGGCGACTGGCGGTACACTCTGCCCATGCCTGCCACCTCGGCGATGAGCGACCGCTCCCGGCAACCTCGGACCCACCACGGACGCCGGGGCGTTGCGGGCTCACTCCGAAGACTCCGAAGACTTTCCTGCTGCCTTGCCCCGCCGAGCGTGGTATTAGTAGCCACGCTCAATGGAAACCCAGATCGACGCCGCTGCAACCGTTTCGAGTCACGCCTCCCCCATGAAACCAAGCCAAGTTGCCCAACTGCTCTCTTGCACCGCCCTAGCCGCCTTGTTCGGTTGTGCGACTGAACCCGCTGCCCCTCCTTCGACGGCGGTTACACTCCACACTCGAATTCCCAACATCATCCGCCAAGCCGAGACCCAAGAATCTCAGGCGAAGGGAGGGGTTGTTGTTGCCGTCGTGCCCGAGTTGTACAAGCCCGTCCGCGCCGATCAACGAGTCCTGACCCCCGCTCAACCGCCCGCGGAGTTCGCCGTCTTCGTGGTAGGTAACGCCGCCCATGCCGGCCAGGTGTATGTCCAGGAATCCCTCACACCGCGTCTGGTGACTCAACCCAGTCGCCTTCAGTTCACCGTTCGGGTGAACAACCAACTCGATCGCGTCTTTCGCGGGCAGGGTTCCGTGGTGCAGTTCAACGTGGCCGGCAAGCTGATCCCCTTCGACAAGACCGATTACCACGATTTCATCAACGGGATCGTACCCCCGCGAAACGAGGCCGAGTTCAAGATCTATGGGCCGCCGCTGGACATGCTCGCTGACAAGGGCATCATCGGCATTTTTGTTTACGATGTAGTCACCGCCACCGACGACGCCGGCAGGGTGACCCAGAAGCAGAACTACGAATGGTACTTCAACTACTCCATGCAGGACGCCCAGGACACCGGGCAGCGCATCCTCACCGGCCACTGGATTACCGCGCCGGAGTACCAACAGTACTTGCAGCAGGTGCAGGAACAGCGCGTTTTTCAGCAGCAGCAGAGCATCCTCCGCCAAATCCAGACAGCGGCGCCCTTGGCCCCCGCCCAATAACGACCACCGCTACTCCTCGCTGGCTACGCGCCGATCGGTGTCATGAAGACTCTTAGTAGCTTAATGCTTTTCCTGGGCTCCATAGGAGCCATCACCGTCACCGCCGAGCCGTTCTCCTACGGAAACCGCGTGGAATGCACGTATTCGGGGATGCATATACGGTCTTCAACGTTAACCGCCAGCTCAGTCAACATTCTCGCTTCAGCAACCTACGGCGACCAGGGGACGGTGAAGGGAGGGCCTTCTGCCAGTGCTGACAATACATACACTTGGTACTATGTACAATGGGACACACACCCCACTGGATACTCAATTCAGAACGATCTCCAGTTCGTCTCATTAGGCGGTCCGCCGGGCCCGTTCACGCTGAGCAACGACGCGCCGTACTGGGACAGCGCACCACCGGCGGGGCCTGCGGTGAACCTGCACTGGACCGCCTCCGCCGCGGCGACCAGCTACGACGTGTACCGCAACGGCAGTCTTTATGTGCCCGGCCTTACGGGCCTGTCGTATCTCAACGAACTAGGCCTGAGCGCCGGCCAGAACTACAGCTTCTAC
>JAJXTA010000005.1 GCA_021784265.1 bacterium
CCATCGGTACGGGCTGCGCGTCTTTCAGACCATCGCCCAGCTCTGCCGCCAGAACCTCGAGCTGCTGCTGGACCTTGACCGGATCAACGAGGACCTCAAGGCCACTCACCAGCGCGCGGCGCGCGACCCCGCCGGCGCGATCCAAGCAGTCGATGCGGCGCTGGATCTGGCCGCTGCTATTTGGCGCGAGCGCAACCGGGTCCTGCAGGCGACCGTCACGACGTGGGACCAGAGTTGGTTCCCCCGCGTTGCCAGCGCCCACCGACGGCACTATCTCGACGCGGTTGACGACGTGAAAGACCACCGCCCGGTCCGCACGGTGGACATGAGTTACCTGATCTACCGCGAACTCCTTTACCCGTTGGGCGAGTGGGCCGACGCCGTGCTGGCGACGCGGAACCAGATCGCGACCGGCCTCGGCCGCGAACCCCGCCTGCAGACGTTTTGTTGGACCGACACCGCCTCGCCTGCTACCAAGCGAGTCACCCCCCGCCGGCTTGGCCGCCCGTAGCGGCCGCGGCCGGGGCCGGCTGACCCCGCATCCACTCGGCGGTTTCGCCGAGGACCTCCGCCCGGCGGTGCCAGGCGGATTTCCCTTCGTAGCCGACGGGCAGAAGACTCTCTGGCAAGAGCGGGTCGAGCGACACTGCTGTAAGCCAAGCGTGACGTTCCGCCGCTGCCCACCGATGCAACGCCCGGGCGGCCGCTCGAGTCCCCAACGCCTGGCGGGGAACCGCTTCGAGCACGCACAAATACCTCGCATACGCCTCGTTGATCCGTGCGAAGTCCCAGGCCCCGGCCACGAGCTGGGCATCGGTCTCGCCGCCACCCGGCCGCGCCTCCAACACCACCAGTGATTCGACGTCGACCTCCCCTTGGGCGAGCCGGTCCCGGTTCGTACGCAAGGGGTCCGGCGTAATCCAAACGCTCTTCTGCAGATAGCCAAACCCCAGGCTCCGCAAGCGCCGGCGCAAGCGCGTCCGGTCACTATCCCGCGCGGTCGGGATATCGAACACCACCAGGCGCCAGCGGCCGTCCCAGGCGCGCGCCCACGCGGCGAGCGGGTCGCGCCCGCCGAGGGCATGGACTCGGCCCTCGTTCGTGAGCCGATAAACGCGGTCGTGCGGAGCTTTGGTCTGGCGCTCGATCAAGCCGCGCGCGACCAGCGTGGGCAACTCGCGCCAGAGGCCGGTCCGGTAAGCCCAGCTTTCGTACGAGTCCGTGAGGTTACGGAACGTGGGATGCAGGAGTCGGTCGGCGGTCCAGAGTAGGAGATTGAGAAATTCCTCGGTCCTAGGTTTCATACGCTTATTCTATCAGACGTATGCGAGAAAAGGCAATACAAAACTTTGTCTCGATCGGGACAAAGTTTTGTACGAGACTTAGGCCAACGATGACCGGCCTCGGCAACCCTTTAACATGCGGACCCGAAGTCCGACTCATCCGCGCGCCGCCCGCCCCTCTGATGCCCAAAGCCCCCGGACCCAACGGCGCCCCGAGCACCTCCACGCGGTCCCCGTGAGCTGACTCCCGCGGCCTCGAGCCCAGAAACCGAACCGCCCACCGACGTAAAGGGACTTGAAGCACGCCCTCCGATGCTGGCAGGGTGAGACATCATCACCTTGAATTCATTGATCCGCGGCGGCGCGCTCATCGTCGGAGCGGCGCTCGGCCTCGGCACCGCCCCGGGTTTCGCCACCGACGCGTTACATCTCCCCAACGTAATGCCGCCCTGGGAACATTTGGGCGCCGCCAAGCGGTTACCCGTCGTCGTTGCCCCGTTCACGGAACAGGTTGGCACTCCCGTCGTGCTCCCCAACGTGGCAGGCGCGGTGGGGCTGGAGCTGGACGGCGCCGGACAACCCAGCCTCGTCTATCAACTACCCCGAATGCCCGAGGGCACGAGCGCAAACGCCCAAGCGACAGGCAGCGATGGTCGGCAGTGGTTTGCCACCGATCACGGCCTGTTTTTTCGCCCGTCGCCAGCCCAACCACTCGCCCGCCACGACGACTACGGCCTCGGAGGTCCTCTGGCCACCCGCGTCACCGCTTTGGTCATCGACTCCCGGGGCGTGCTTTGGGTGGGAACACCCCTGGGTCTGAGCCTGCGCCATCCCGATGGCTCGTGGAGCCAGCTCCGGGGAAAGGAGGGTCTGCCGGTCGAGCACGTCACCGCCTTGGCTATCGACGGCCACGATAACCTCTGGATCGGGTCCACCCGGGGCGTCATCCTCCACCGCCCCTACGCCCAGGGGCGCCGCTGGTTTTACCGCGAGGGGCCGCGCTACTTGCCCGGCGATCGGGTCCGGGCGATCGCGCTGGCGCCGGCGGGCATGCCCGCCTGGTTTCTGACCGACAAAGGAGTGGGACGAATCGACACCGTTACCACCACGTTGGCGGAGAAAGCACACACCATCGAAGGGCTGGTCAACGCGCGCCATCGTCGCCTCGGGCTGGTTGCCGAGTGCCAACTCGACGACGCCCGCCACCCGCGGCACTCCACCATCGCTGACAACGACAACGACGGACTTTGGACCGCCTACCACGTGGCGGCCATGTCGTTGTGCTACGGCGCCACACAGGACCCAGCCGCCCGCGCCTCCGCGCGCCAAGGCATGGCAGCGCTCTATCTGCTCCAGAACGCCTCAGGCACCCCGGGCTTGGTCGCCCGCAGTGTCGTGCCCGCCGCCATCGGCAAGACCAAGGACGCCCAGTGGCGCCCGACCCCAGACGGCCGGCTCTACTGGAAAAGCGACACCTCCAGCGACGAGATCGACGGCCATTACCTGGCCTTCTATACCTATTACCGCCACATCGCCCAGGCCGACCCGACCGAACGGGCGCGATGCGTCCGCCAAGTGCGCGCCCTCACCGACTACCTGCTCGCCCACCATTACCAACTCATCGACTGGACCGGCCGGCGCACAACCTGGGGCTTCTGGGACCCCGAAACCCTCAACCACAACCCCGACCATTACCTGGAGAGCGGGCTCAACAGCCTGCAAATACTCTCCTTCCTGAAGGTCGCCCATTACATCACCGGCGACGCGCGCTATGCCACCCACTACCAGCGCCTCATCCGGCAGCACGGTTATCTCGGCAACGTCTTACTCTCCAAGAAGGTGTTCCCCGACGAAGACAACCACTCCGACAACCAACTCGCCTTCGTGGCGTGGTACCCCATCCTGCAACTCGAACACGATCCCGTCATTCGCGCCGCGCTCCTCGCCGGGGTGCGCCGGCATTACGAGACCGTGAAAGCCGAGCATTCCGCCTTCTTCACCTTCGTCTATGCCACCGTGGACCCAGACTACGCGGACCTCGACGGGGCCATCGAGAACCTCCGTCAAATCCCCACCGACCGTCGCCAATGGCGTCAAGTGAACAGCCAGCGGGCGGATGTCCAATTCGCCCTCCGCCCGAACCGGTTCCGCGAGCCAGCCCTCCTCCACGTCCTGCCGGCGGACGAGTACGCCTTCAACAAATGGAATGCGGACCCCTTCGTCCCTGACGGCGGCGGGGACGGGCGCGAAGAGGACGACGGCGCCGCTTATCTGTTGCCGTACTGGATGGCGCGCTGCCACGGCCTCATCACCGAGGCGGCCCCACGGCCTGCCATCCCATAGGCGGCGCCGTGGCCGCCGGACCTCGCCGCGCCCGCGCCGCGGGCAGCCTAACCGCCGACGCGGGAATGCTCGGGCGGCTGGAGGCCAGCTTGCGAACCCCGCCCGCCAGCGGCGGTGGCCACCCATGGATCGCCCGTTGAATGCCGCGCGGCGTTCAGGCTATGCTGGCCCGGTGCAAGTTGCCGCAGCCGTAGAGTGCCCCTTCTGTGGACAGCATTTTGAATTGTCGGTGGACACCAGCGTGGCCAGCCAGGTCTGGGTCACGGACTGCGAAGTCTGCTGCCGCCCCTTTGAAGTGCGGGTCGAATGCGAGCCGGGCACCGTCCTGAGCCTCGAGATCGCGGCCAGCTAATCCCGGCGCTCACCGATCCTTGCCTCCGTTCCCGCGACGCAGTGGCTAATCCAACCCTCCCCATCTGGCAACTCCACGCCCAGGTCGTGGCCCACCTGACCCAGGGCAACCGCCTGGTCGTGGTCGCCCCCACCGGCTCAGGCAAGACGACGCAGGTGCCCCAAATGCTGCTCGAGGCGGGCTTGGCCACCGGCGCAACCCCTCCGCCCGGCCCCGCAACCGCACCGGCGGGAGGACGCATCGTGGTCCTGCAACCGCGCCGAGTCGCCGCCCGCACGGTGGCGGCGCGCGTGGCGTTCGAGCGAGGCAGCGCCTTGGGAGGGGAAGTCGGTTATCAAATCCGTTTCGACGACCAGACCGGACTGGGCACGCGGATTTGTTTTGTCACCGAAGGCATCCTGCTCCGTTGGCTCCAGGACAACCCCACCCTCGACGGCGTGGGGGTCCTCCTCTTTGACGAATTCCACGAGCGGAACCTGCTGAGTGACGTGGCGCTAGCGGTGGCTAAGCAGTTGCAACGCACCCGGCGGCCCGACCTCCGCTTGGTCGTCATGTCCGCCACCCTCGATGCCAAACCGGTGGCGAGCTACCTGGGCGATTGCCCGGTCTTGGTATCTGAAGGGCAGGCTTGGCCGGTCGCGACCCGCTACCTCGCCCAGCCAGACGCGCGTCCCGCCCCCGAGCAGGCTGCCGACGCCGTCGAGCAACTCGTCAACGCCGGGGAGCCGGGGGACGTGCTGGTCTTTATGCCGGGCATGGCGGAAATCAACGCCACCCTCCGCGCCCTGGCCGCCGCCCGCATCCGCGAGCCGCTGGCGCTGCTCCCCTTGCATGGCGATCTGCCGCCCGAGGACCAAGACCTCGCCTTCGCTCCCAACCGCCGGCGCAAGGTCGTGGTCGCCACCAACGTCGCCGAAACCTCGGTCACCATCGACGGCATCCGCCACGTCGTGGATAGCGGCCTGGCACGGATCGCCCGCTACGACGCCGAGCGCGGACTCCATACCCTGGCCATCGAACCCATCAGCCGCGCCTCGGCGGACCAACGCAAGGGCCGAGCCGGCCGGACCGCCCCAGGCACCTGCTACCGGCTCTGGACCGAAAGCGGCCAGCTTAACCGCCCCGAACGCAATACCCCGGAAATCCAGCGCAGCGACTTAGCCGAAGTCGTGCTCCTCCTCCACTCCCTGGGCATCCGCCGCGCCGCCCAATTCGACTGGTTGGACCAGCCGGACCCGCAGGCGGTGGAACGGGCCGAGGACCTCCTCGTCACGCTAGGGGCTTTGGAAGCAGAGCCGGCACCGCGCCCGGCCGCCCCGCCCCTCGCCGGCGCCTCCGGAGGCACCGTTGGCGGTCTGACTCCGGTCGGCCGCCAGATGCTCCGCCTGCCGATGCACCCCCGCTACTCGCGGATGCTGGTCGAGGCGGGCAAATACGATTGTGTGCCCGCCGCCGCCCTCTGCGCCGCCTTGGTCAGCGGGCGGGACTTGCTGGTCCGCCTCGGTCGCGATGATAAGCACGTCGCCGAGGCGCGCGAACTCTTTGAAGCCAGCGACTTGTCGGACTTCTTCACCTTGATACGGGCCTATCAGTTCGCCAAGAACCACGGCTTTAGTCTGGAGGCCTGCCGCCGGCATGGCATCCACGCCCAAACCGCCCGGCAAGTCGAGCAGACCTTCGCCCAGCTTCTTCAGCTCGCCCGGCGGGAGCGTTTGGCCCCGATTGGCCCGCCGGGCGGCGCGCCGGCCCCCGCTCCCCACCAGGCCCCCAGCCCCGCGGCCGACCCACCCAAACCAGGGGTCGAAAACGAACCGCTGCTCCGCTGTCTCCTGGCCGGTTTTGCGGACCAACTCTGCGTCCGCCGCGACCTCGCCACCCTCGAATGCGACCTGACCGAAGGCCGCACGGGCACATTGATGCGGGAGAGCGTCGTTCAGGGTGCCACGCTGTTCGTGGCCGCCAGCGTGCGCGAGGTGAGCGGGCGCGGCAGCGGACCGCGAACCCTCCTCGGCTTGGCGACGGTGGTCAAGCGCGAATGGATCGAAGAGCTGTTCCCCACCCTCGTCACCGCGCGAGTCGAGCACCTCTTCGACCGGACGCATAAACGTGTCGCGGCGGTGCAACTCATCCGCTTTCGCGATTTGGTGATCCACCACGAGCACCAACGAGACGTGGACGCCGAGGCGGCCGGCCGCTGTCTGGCTGAGGCCTTTCGCAAAGGGTGGTTCGAACTGCCGCTGTTCAACCACCAAGTCCAGCAGTTCATCGCGCGGGTCAACCTGGTTGGAGCGGCCCTACCCGAACTCGAGCTGCCACCGATGGACGAGGCGGGGGTCCTGACCGCCTTGGCCGACGCCTTGCGCGGTCTCACCACCGCCAAGGCGGCCCAGGCCACCCCCGTGCTCGCGGCCTTCCGGGCCCGCTACCCGCAGGAACAGCTCGCGTGGCTGGACGAACTGGCTCCCCCGACCCTCCCCTGGCCCGACGGCCGCCAACTCAAACTCCTCTACCACGACGCCGACGCGGCGGCCGAACAAGGGCCGGGAGTCGAGTTACAGATGAAGCTGCACGAATGCTTCCCCCTCAAGGAGCACCCTCGGCTCTGCGAGGGGCGGGTGCCGGTCAAGCTGTGGCTCGCGTCGCCCGACGGCCGCCGGCTCGAGCCGACGCTCGACTGGCCCAGCTTCCGTCGCGACCACTACCCCAAGCTGCGGCGGACGCTCGCGGCCAAGTATCCAGGCATCGCGTGGCCCTGATTCTCTGACTACAAAACTTTGTCGCGATCGGGACAAAGTTTTGTACGACCAGAATCGCGGCCGCAATCGCGTTGCTTGGCGAAGTCAGGGGAGTTGGCGCTGAGGCACAACTACGGGCGTGCCCCAACCGCGGGGCGCGGTTGTGGAGGTGGTGCCAGAATGTCCCTCCGCGGATCCTCACCGGCTGGCGGCCCAGCCAAGCGGAGAATCCGGCTCAGTCCCGCCGGTTCACCCGAGCCACTGGGGATTATGGGCCGTGCCGTCGTAGCGAGCCGTGGTCTTGAACAGCTCGAAGCGGCCCGAAGCCGCGGCCGTGGCGGTACGAGCCAGGAGGGCGGCGACCGTTTCCGGGCTCATGGGCTTGAATGTCCGCACCGCCGCGCAAGCCTGCTCGAGCCGCTCCATCCGTTCGATGCCGGTGATGACCGTCGCGGTGGGCAGATTCAAGGCGTAATGCAGGCACTCGGTCGCGCTCACCGTATTGCCGCGCAGGATCACCGAATCGGCCATCGACTTCATGGCCAAAACCCCGATCCCCTCCCGGGTCAACCGCGGCACCACGTCGTGGGCGAAGCTGCGGAAATGCGCATCCATGACGTTGAGCGGCATTTGGACGGCGTCGAAATGGAACTGGTGCGCCGCCGCGATGTCGAGCATGCGCAAATGGACCAGCGGGTCCTTGTGTCCGGTGAACCCGATGAACCGCACCTTGCCCGCGTGCCGGGCGGCCAGCATCGCTTCCATGCCGCCACCCGGGGCGAAGATCCGATCCGGATCCTCCAGACGGATCACCTCGTGGAACTGCATCAGGTCGATGTGGTCGGTTTGCAGCCGCTGCAAGGATTCGTCGATCTGCCGCGCCGCCGCTTCCTTGGTCCGGCCGTCGATCTTGGTCATGAGAAAGGCCTTCTCCCGATACCCATCGCGCAGCGCCTTGCCCATCCGCACCTCGCTGCCGCCCTCGTGGTAATCCCAGCAGTTGTCCATGAAGGTGATCCCGCGGTCGATGGCGGCGCGCACCAACCGAATCCCCTCCTGTTCGTCCCGCGGGCGGCCGATGTGGTGGCCGCCCAGCCCGATGGCGGAGACCTTCTCTCCCGTGCGGCCCAACGGGCGGTAAATCATGTCCCCGGGCGCCTCGGCGGCCCACCCGCCGCCCCCGGTAGCCAGCGCCCCGCCGGCCACGGCCAGCCTCATGAAATCGCGCCGGCTCAACCCAGCCTCCTCCTCCCGTCGCGTCGGCGGCTGGGCCGCCGCATCCCTAATGGTCATGGTTTTGATTCGTGCTTGCATAAAGGTTCCATCTGAACACCTGCTGATCCACTACTCCACTCTGGCGGGCAAAATAGGCCCACCTGGGGCGGTTGTCAAAACGCCGTAACGCGGAGGCGTTTTCCCGCGCGGCGCTTGCGAGGAGGGCGGAGGTGTGTTACAAGGAACGAAAGCCTGCACCCATGATCACCGGCCCGGACAACTTGGTGGAAGATCGGCGCGTATGACGACACCCACGTCCAGGGGAGGCGGTGCCGGGCGGCAGGGGGTGGCCTTCACCCTGATCGAGTTGCTGGTGGTGATCGCCATCATCGCCATCCTGGCCGGCCTGCTCCTGCCCGCCCTGGCCCGCGCCAAAGCGCAGGCCCTGCGCACCCGCTGCACCAGCAACCAGCACCAGATCGGCCTCGGCTTTCAGATGTACGCCCAGGACGCCCAAGACAAATACCCCGTGCATGACGGTTGGGCGGCCGCGGGTGGCCAGCAACCAACGAACGCCTATGTGAGTGGTTATGCCGCCGACTACGGTGGCGCCACCCCCGCGACCAACCGCCCACTCAACCTCTACGTCGGCAGCGTGGACGTGTTCCACTGCCCCGCCGACAAGGGCGACCCGCTCAACCCTGTCCCGAAGAGCTGCTGGGCGGGCTGGGGCAACAGCTACTTGGTCGAGTGGAATGGGGATTTCTGCCGCGTCAAATACGTCACCGGCAGCGCCGGCAAGCTTTACCCCGCCAGTCAACCCATCAAGGGGGCCGATATCGCCCTCAAGCCGAGCACCAAGATCATCCAAGGTGATTGGCCCTGGCACGCCAACCGGGTCATGACCGACCCACGCGGGGTCTGGCACAACGTCCGGGGCAAACGGGCGGAAGCCATGCTGTTCGGGGACAGTCACGTCGAGTTCTACAAGTTTCCGGCGAGCCTCGACAACCAAACCACCGTCGCCGCCGACATCAACTACCTCTGGTGGTGAACGGCCGCGGCGCCGCCTTGCACTGGCGGCACCGACGCCTTCCTCCCCAGGCGTGTCGCCGGGGCCCCACCACCCCGCCAGACCGTCCCTCGCAGCCTCCGCCGGGAGGGCGCGCCACCGACGCGCTTGCGCGCCCGGGTCTCAGGCGGAAGCCGTGCGGGCGGTCACCGCGACGTGCCGCCCAGCCGCGCGGGCCGAGTCCAGACAGGCCGCCATGACCTGCTGGGTCTGCAACGCGGCCTGAGGCCAGACCGGGTTGAGTTGGCCCGACAACACCTGGGCGCTGAAGTTGCGGAACAGGTTCGTTTCCTGAGCCGTCGCTTGGCCGTGGCTGGCTTCAACCACACTGAACCGCCGGAAGTGCGGTTCCATCCGAAAATCGCAGGCCCGCACCTGGAACTCGGCATGATGGGCCTCCAGCCCGAGGTCCATACCCGCAAACGGCAGCACGAAGTCCTCCATCCGCACGCTCCCCCGCTCCCCGCTGATGACCACCCATTGCTCGGTGCTCGTGACGAACGAACAATAGAAACCGCACGACACCCCACCCCCGAAGAACAACTCACCGGAAAAAGAGGTGGGGACCCGGGCAGGACTGTCCGGCCGCCCGGCCTCCGCCAAAAGATGGCCGCAGACCTCCCGCGGCCATTGCCACTGTCTCTCCCAGAGGGCAAAACGGATGCAGTACCAGCCGAGGTCGCCCAAACAACCCCACGGCTCCAGGGCGCTATGGACGCGGATGTTGTCGCCGAAAAAGCCCGCGTCCTGACCGAAGGTAAACGCGCAGGCGATGCGCCGAACCGGGCCTACGGAGACGCCATCCTCCAGCACGGCGCGCAAGGTATCCAAGCGCTGGCTGTGCATGAACATCACCCCATCCAGGAATTGCACGCCCTGTCGCCGACAGGCCGCCAGCATTTCCTCCAGGTCGGCGGCATTCACCGCACACGGCTTCTCACAGACGATGTGTTTGCCCGCCGCGGCGGCGCGGAGCACCCACTGCTTGCGCAACCCTGTGGGCAGGGGAATATACACCGCGTCCACGTCCTCCCGCCCGAGCAGCGCTTCGTAGCTCCCGAGCGCTTGAGGCACCGCCGCCATCGGCGCGTCCGCCTGACACTCGGCGATGAACCGGCGGCTGCGTTCGCTGTCCCGGCTGGCCACCGCCGTGACCGTCGCATTGCCGGTTAACCGGATCGCCTTCCAGTTCTTCCGCGCGATGTTGGCGGTGCCGAGAATGCCCCAGCGCACGGGGCGTGAGCCGGCGGTCTCGTGGTCGGTCGTCATGGTTCAGTCACTGGAGCGGGGATTCTCAACCGCGACCAGCGCGGTGTCCAGCCGGATCCAGGGGGGCGGTGGCGGGGTGGCGGGTGGCGGGTTGCCGGGTTGGCGGGTCCGGCTCGGCGTCCCACCCCACGGAGCAAGTCGCAATCGAGACTTCACTTCCCTCCCCGGCACCCTATCTTCCCGATTATGCAGGCGACCAGACCCCGGACGTGGCTGATCCCCTTGCTCAGCGCAGGAGCCCTGGCCGGCCTCCTGACGCTGGGCGCGTGGGGAATCATCCGGCACACCCGGCCGCGGGACCCGATGTACCAAGGGCGCCCGCTGCGGACCTGGGTCTTGGAGTTGCGCTTGGGCGACCTCTCCCGACGGCGCCAAGCCGAGCAAGCCATCCGCTCGCTGGGCCCGGCCGCGGTCCCGACCCTGATCCGCAGCGTCTCACGCAACGATCCCCTGCTCAAGCGAGGCTTGCTGGCCCTGCGGCCGTCGCTCCCCCAAGCCACCTGGCGCTGGTTGTGCGGTCTCGTCGCCCCTTACGACGCCTCGTACGAGCGGATGTGCGGGGCGCAGGGAGTGGACTTGCTCGGTCCCCAGGCGGAGGCAGCGGTGCCGGCGTTGGCCTGGCTGCTGCGCCAACCGCGCGTTGGCACCGCCGAGACTTGGCTGGCGGCGGGGGCGCTGGCCGACATCGGACCGGCGGGCATCCCCCCTTTGATCGCCGCCCTGCGCGACGGCAACCTGGACACCCAACGAGTGGCCTGCGCGGCGCTGGCCCAAGCCGGTAGCCGCGCCGCGCCGGCGGCGGGGCTTCTCGTCGCCACCCTCGATGCCCCCGACACGGGGCTCCAGGCCCAGGCCAGCACCGCTCTGGGGCGCATCGGCGCTCCCGCCTTGCCCGCCTTGTTCGACCGCATCCTCACGGTCCCGGGGCCGACGCCGCTTCGATTGATCCAGGCCTTGGCCAACGTCGGGGCGAGCTCCCATGAGGCGCTTCAGGCGCTGCTCGCCGGACTCCGCCACCCGAAAGACCAAGTCCGGGTTGCGGCTGTGCGCGCGGTCGCGCTGACGCCCCCGCTCGTCCTGCCCTCGGTGCGCGCGGTCATCCAAGCCACCGCCGATCCCGACCCCGCGGTACGCCGGGCCGCCGTCGAGGCGCTCGGAGACATGGCGGGCCGCACGCCCTTGGCAACCAACGCCGTACCCGCCTTGCGAACCCGGCTGCAAGACCCCGAATCGGCGATCCGCCAGGCCGCCGCCACCGTCCTGGCCAAGCTGGCGCGCCCACCGGCGCCGCGTCCACCCGCCCCGACCCCATAGCGGCGGCGGCGCCGTTCGGTCATTCGAGACCAGGCGGGGTCATTTTCCGCGTGCGCTCAAGCTGCGAGTGTGTGACAACTGCGGAGTATGTTCTCGCTGCAACAACTGTTCGGGAAGGCGGACCGTTTTTTTGACCTGCTGGAGGCGAGCGCGGAGGAAGCCCACGCCAGCGTGCAACTGCTCCTGCAGTTGCTCAAGGCCCCCACTCACACCTTGGAGGATTTTGTCCTCACCCGACGGAAGGAGAAGAAGATCGCCGAGGAGATCGACGAGCGGCTGGTCAAGACGTTCATCACCGGCCTGGAGCGGGAGGACATCGAGGCCCTTTCCCGCGCCCTCTACAAGATCCCCAAGTCGGTCGAGAAGTTCGCCGAACGTTTCACGCTGGCCCGAGAACGGCTGGCTGGGGTGGATTTTTCCCGGCAAGCGGAGCTGCTCGAGAAGGCCACCGCCACCGTCGTGGCGATGGTCAAGCAGCTCCGGCATCTGGGCGAACTGGAACAGACCAAGGAACTCAACGACCGCCTGCAATACATCGAGGGCCAAGCGGACAAGCTGGTCTTGGAGCTGTTGCGCCAGCTCTACCAGCAGGCGGAGGACCCGTTGCGCGTCCTGATCGTGAAGGACTTGGTGGAATTGCTGGAGAAAGTGATCGACCGTTGCCGCGACGCCGGCAACGTGGTGACCCAAATCGTCCTGAAGAATTCCTAACCCGCTGACGCCCCATGACCCTGATTCTGGTGGTGATCGCGGTGGCGCTGGTCTTCGAGTTCATCAACGGGTTTCACGACACGGCCAACGCCATCGCCACCGTGGTCTCCACCAAGGTGCTCACGCCGCGGCAAGCGATCGTCATGGCTGCGGGAACGAACCTCTTGGGGGCGTTGTGGGGGACCGCCGTGGCGCAGACCATCGCCTCCGGTTTGGTGGACGGGTCGGTCGTGACGTCCGGGGTGCTGATTTGCGCCCTGCTAGGCGCCATCGCCTGGAACCTCCTGACTTGGTGGTCGGGCATGCCGTCCAGCTCCTCCCATGCCCTGGTGGGCGGTTTGTGCGGGGGTTGCCTGGCCGCGGCGGGCAACCGTTGGAGCGTGATCGTTTGGGCCGTACCCGCCGGCGGCCACTGGTGGCTCGGCAAGGGGGTGTGGTGGAAGGTGATCATGCCGATGATCACCTCCCCGCTCTGCGGCGTGGTGGTGGGTTTCGTGGTGATGGGCGCCCTCTATGGCCTGCTCCGCCACTGGCGCCCCCGCACGGTCAACGTGGTGTTTGGCAAAGTGCAGTTGTTGAGTTCGGCGGCCATGGGCTTCATGCACGGCACGAATGACGCCCAGAAGACCATGGGCATCATCGCTTTGGCCTTGGTCGCCGCCACGCAAACCGGTGGGTTCGATCACCTGCCGCGTTGGCTCCACTTTCTCCACAGTCCGGCCCCGCCCCCGGGTCAGCCCCTGGCCATTGCGGTCTGGATCAAGGCCTTGTGCGCCCTGACGATGGCCTCCGGCACCGCCGCCGGCGGTTGGCGTATCATCCGGACGCTCGGGCACCGGATGGTGAAGCTGCAACCGGTCCAGGGCTTTGCCGCCGAGACCACCTCGGCGGCGGTGATCTGGGTCGCCACCCAGTTGGGCTTGCCGGTGTCCACCACCCACAACATCGCCGCCGCGATCATGGGCGTCGGGGCCGCCAAACGGTTTAACGCGCTCAAGTGGTCGGTCGTCGAGCAGATGGTCTGGGCTTGGCTCCTCACCATCCCCGTAAGCGGGTTGGTGGCCTATCTTCTGGTGCGCGCGCTCCAGGGGCTGGGGCTAGGGCCCTGAGGCCGGACTCGACGCCGCGGCCCCCATCCGCGAGACACACCCCCCCGCGCGGCGGGCGGAAGACGCCCGCCCTTCCCGAGGGCCGCCGCGCTGGCGCCGCCCCCGCCCTGGTGCCCCTTCAGGCGCTCGCTTTCGCCTTTGCAACGTCCGAAGGGTCGAGTAGATAGTGGCCTTTCCGCCTTGGGCGGATGTGATGAAACCTGAAGTCGAGATCTACGATACCACCTTGCGCGACGGCAGCCAAGGCGAGGGGATTAACTTCTCGGTGGCGGACAAACTCCGGATCGCTGAGCGGCTGGACGCCTTTGGGGTTCATTACATCGAAGGGGGCTGGCCCGGCTCCAACCCCAAGGACATCGAGTTCTTCGCCGAAGCCCGGCGGCGGCGGTTCAAACGCGCCCGGCTGGCCGCCTTCGGTTCCACCCGACGCAAACAAACCCCCGTCGAAAGCGACGAGCAAGTGCGCCTGCTGCTGGCCGCCGAGACGCCGGTGGTCACCGTCTTCGGCAAGACGTGGCTGCTCCATGTCCGCCAGGCGCTCCGCACCACGCCGGAAGAGAACCTGCGGATGATCGCCGACACCGTCCGCTTTCTGAAGGCCCACCGCCGCCACGTCATCTACGATGCCGAGCACGCCTTCGACGGCTGGAAGGAGGACCCCGACTACGCCCTGGCCAGTTGCCGGGCGGCGGCAGGAGCCGGAGCCGACCGGATCGTGCTGTGTGACACCAACGGGGGTTGCCTGCCCACTGAGATTGCGGCGATCACCCACGCCGCCCGGACGGGCCTCCAGGGCCGGTTGGGGATTCATACGCACAACGACACCGGCGTGGGGGTGGCCAACGCCCTGGCCGCCCTGGGGGCCGGGGCCGACCATGCCCAAGGCACCATCAACGGCTACGGCGAACGAACGGGCAACTGCAACCTCACCAGTCTGATCCCGTTGATCGCCCTCAAGCTGCACCGGCGCTGCGTCCCGCCCGCCGCCCTGCCGAAACTGCGCGAGCTCTCCCAGTTCGTCGATGAGATCGCGAATCTGCGCCACGATCCCCGCCAGCCGTGGGTGGGCGCCGCCGCCTTTGCCCATAAGGGCGGCATCCACGTCAGCGCGGTGCAGAAGCTGCCGCAATGCTACGAACACATCGACCCGGCGGCGGTCGGCAACAGTCGGCGCGTCCTGGTAAGTGACCTCGCCGGCCGCAGCAACATCTTGCTCAAGGCCCGCGAGCTGGGCTTCCCCATCCCGAGCGAAACGCCGGAGCTGAAGACCATTCTGGCCCGAATTAAGGAACTGGAACACCAGGGCTACGAGTTCGAGGCGGCCGAGGCGTCGCTGGCCCTGCTCATCCGGCGGATCATCAAACATCAGGCACTGCCCTTCACCATCGAGGCCTACCATGTCTCGATGCGCCGGGCCGGCGCCACCTCGGTCTGCGAGGCGACCGTCAAACTCCGCGTGGGCGGCGCCGTGGCCCACACCGTCGCCGAGGGGGATGGGCCGGTGAACGCCTTGGACGGCGCCCTGCGCATGGCCTTGGTCCGCTTCTATCCCCGGCTCCGGGCCGTCCGCCTCACCGACTATAAGGTCCGCATCCTCGACTCCAGCGGCGGCACCGCGGCCAAGACGCGGGTGCTCATCGAGTCCAGCGATGGAAAGGAAGAGTGGGGGACGGTCGGGGTCAGCGAAAACATCGTCGAGGCCAGCCTGCAGGCCCTGGTGGACAGCATCGAGTATCGGCTGTTAAAAAGGTGATTGACAGCTAGACGATGTGATGTATATTAAGCGCATGAAAACGAACCGAGCCACCGGCCCGCGCCCGGACCCGCCCACCGCGGCCGCCGCGCCGCACGACGCCACGACGCCCCTCGGCCCGGTGGCGCCGCCCGCCCCTGTCGGCCCCATGGTCCGCACCCAGATCTACCTCCACCGGCGGGAACACGAATTCCTCCAGGCCGAGGCCACGCGCCGGGGCGAGCCCATGGCGGCGGTGATCCGCGCCTTGATCCAGGAGAAAATGGACCTGCCCAGCGAGGCCTGGGCCCGCAATCCCATGCTCGCGCCCACCGCCCAGGACCCCGCCTGGGAGGGCCACGAGGACGGCGCGATCAACCACGACCACTACGTCCACCGCTCGCCCAAGAAGTACGAGAAACGTGGGCCACGCTGGGTCCCCGCCCCGCCACTGCCGGCGGATTATTATCGCGGCCCCGGCGGGCGCGGCTAAGCTGGGACCGAGCCGAGTCACGCCACGCCAGGTGGTGATCCGCAAACGGCGATGCACGCTCATCGGGTCTTCCTCGACGCTTCCTTCTGGATCGCGGTCCGGGACGAGCGGGAGGCGTGCCATACCGGCGCCCGGCAGGCGCTGCTGGAGCTGTTCCGGAACCGCTCGCAGTTCCTCACCACCACTTTGGTGTTCGCGGAGATCCACGCCTACTTCTCCCGGTCGCTGCCCAAACGCGAGCAGGTGCTGACGGACTTTTGGGAGAACCCCTTGGTCCATTTCGAGCCGGTCGGCTACGCCGACCAGCAGGCGGCCGTGACGTTGCTCCGGCGGCAACGCGACAAGTCGTATTCGTTTTGCGACGCCGTTTCGCTCGTGATCCTGCGCCGGCTGGAGGTGCGCCGGGTGGCGAGCTTGGACGATCACTTCCGGCAACTCGGGGAGTTCGAGGTGCTGGGCGGTGCCGGGCCGCCGGGCGACGAGCGGGAATAATAACGGTTATCCATCCCATGTCTGAGATTCCGAAAGCCTACGAGCCGCAAGCCGTCGAAGCCAAGTGGTACCGCTACTGGCTGGACCAGGGCTGCTTTGTTGCCGATCCCGCGTCCCCGAAGCCGGCTTACGCCATCGTGATTCCCCCGCCGAATGTGACCGGGGTGCTGACCCTGGGCCATGTTCTCAACAACACGATCCAGGATATTCTGGCCCGCAAAGCCCGGATGGAGGGCAAGGAGGTCCTGTGGCTGCCCGGGACCGACCATGCGGGCATTGCCACGCAAGCGGTGGTCGAGCGCACGCTGCGCAAGCAGGGCGTCCTCCAGCACCGCGACGATTTGGGCCGGGAGAAGTTCCTGGCCAAGGTCTGGGAATGGAAAGAGAAACACGGGGGCATCATTATCCAGCAGCTTAAACGGCTGGGGGCTTCGTGCGACTGGACCCGGGAGCGGTTCACCATGGACGCGGCCTATTCCCGGTGCGTCCAGCGCGTGTTCGTGGACCTCTATCGCAAGGACCTCATCTACCGCGGGCGGCGGATGGTGAACTGGGACCCGGCCGCCCGCACCGCGCTCTCCGATGAAGAAGTGACCATGACCGAGGAGGCGGGCCAGTTGTGGCATGTGCGCTATCC
>JAJXTA010000484.1 GCA_021784265.1 bacterium
GCAGGCCTATCGGGAGACCAACCAGTTTGTCTCTCTGGACGCGGACCGCAATACCATTTTCATGGCCCTGAGCGAGGCGCAGCAGGCCTATGCCAAAGCGCGGAGCGAAGCCGAGACTTTCGAGACCACGGTCAAGGAGTTGGACAAGCACCTGGCTGGCGGCAAGAGCCTCGAGACCTTCCCCCCAATTGCGGAGGACCTGACGGTGCAGAAGGCGCAGGTCCAGGTCATCGGGCTCGAGAACGAGTTGGCCGGTTTGCTGAAGGTGTACAAGCTCAAGCACCCCACGGTCCTGACGGCCCTCTCGAAGGTGGACAACGCCAAAGAAGCCGTGCAGTCCGCCGCCCGGCAGGTCGAAGCCACGCTCCGCTCGCAAGCCCAGGTGGCGCGCAGCGTGGAGGCGACCAAATTGGCCACCTACACGGAATGGCAGGATAAGCAGCAGCGTTGGAATGCCGCCAAGGTCGATTACGATGTGCTCAGCCGCCAAACCCAGACCAGCCAGACCCTCTACGATCAAGTCTTGGGGCGGATGAAGGAGATCGACTTGGTCAGCCAGGACAAGGCCAACAATATCTGGGTCACCGACCCCGCGGTGGTCCCGTTGCGCAACGTCAAACCCCGGGTGGTCCTGACCTTGGTCCTGGGCTTGATGAGCGGGCTCGGGATTGCGATTGGCCTGGCGTTTTTCGTCAATTACCTCGACGACTCGGTCAAGAGCCAGGATGACGTCGAAACCTACCTGCACCTGCCGTTCCTGGGCTACGTCCCCAACATCAAATCCAACAGCGTGGTCGAGCGCGACCTCCAGGCCCATCTCCACCCGCAGTCCAACGCGGCGGAGGCCTTCCGGACGGTGCGAGCCGCCATTGCCCTCACGCATAAAGCCGACCGGCTGCACGTCGTGAGCGTCACCAGCACCATCCCCTCCGAGGGCAAGTCGCTGGTGGCGTCGAACCTGGCGATTGTAATGGCGCAGACGGGTCTGAAGATCCTCCTGGTCGATGCGGACCTGCGCCGGCCCTCCATCCACAAGACTTTCCAACTGCACAGCCCGGTGGGGTTGGCGGCCTATTTGAACGGCACCAACCCGGACGTCGAAGCCGTCTTCCAAACCACCGAGGTGCCCAACCTGGACGTGGTCTGCTGCGGGGCGGTGCCCCAGTCGCCCTCCGAGCTCATCGGCTCGGAGCGGATGAAGCAGTTCCTGCAGGAGGCCGGCAAACGCTACGACCGCGTGGTGCTCGATTCGCCGCCGATCTCGGCGGTGAGCGATCCCCTGATCCTGGCCGCGATGTCTGACGGGGTTGTGTTCGTGACGAAGTTCAACAAGATCCGCCGCGAGCATGCGCGCAAGACCGTGCAACGGCTCCAGGACGCCGGCATCCATATCTTCGGGACGGTGCTGAACGACATCGACTTCGAGGGGCGCGATTCGTACTACTACTCGTACTACTACTACCAGAATCGCTACTACAGCAGCCACTACCACCCCTCCGGCCCCGGTCAGCCCGCGGCCCCAGCCGCCAACGAAGAGGCGAAGAAGGCCTAGCGCGGCGCGGTTGGGGACCGTTCGCGCGTGGAGGGGGTTACCGGCTGGCGGGGCCAGCCAGGGCGCGAGAGGACAACGCGCCGCGCTCGAGTCAGAGGTACTTGGCCAACAGCGGGCGCAAGGCGGCCGTGGTGCGCGCCGGCCAAAGCCGCCGGTCGGTCATGATCGCGTGTTGCAGGGCGCGGTGGCACGAGCAGTTGGGCCGGGTGGGAATGCGGGGGAGCGTCTCGACCACGATCTGTTTGGCGTGCGCGGCGTTCTGGCGGAGGTTGTCCAGGACCATCTCGACGGTGACGTGGGCTTCGTCGGTTTTCCAGCAGTCGTAATCGGTGACCATGGCCAGGGTGGCGTAGGCGATCTCCGCCTCCCGGGCGCAGCGGGCTTCGCCCAAGTTGGTCATGCCGATGACATCGTAGCCCAGACGCCGGTGGGTTTGGGATTCGGCGCGCGTGCTGAAGGCCGGCCCCTCCATGTTGACATACACGCCGCCGTCGTGGACGGGCAGCTTCAGCCGCCGGCAGGTGGCGTGGAGCCACTGCCGCAGCTCCGCGCAAATGGGGTCGGCAAACGCGATATGCGCCACGATCCCCCGCCCGAAGAAGGTGTGCTCCCCCGCTTTTTTCGTCCGATCCACGAACTGATCCGGCAGGACGATGTCACACGGCCGATAGCGCTCCTGGAGCGAGCCCACGGCGCTCACGCTGATGATCCAAGCCACACCCAGTTGCTTGAGGGCGTAGATGTTGGCCCGGTGGTTGAGTTCCCCGGGCAAGATGCGATGGCCCCGCCCGTGGCGGGGTAGAAAGACCACGGGGCGCCCGGCCAGGTCGCCGGTCAGCAGTTGGTCCGACGGGCTGCCGAAGGGGGTGGTGACCTTGCGCCAGCGCTGCCCCGTCAGGCCCGCGATTTCGTAGAGCCCGCTGCCGCCAATGATGCCGACCCGCGGAACAGTAGTGCCATGTGGGCGTGTCATGCGCGTGTTTAATCGCCGGATGGGCGGACGACGAGCTTAATCCGTTCGCCCGGCCAGCCGCGGCGCGGGGGCGGGCCTCCCGACCGCTCAGCGCCCGCCAGCGGGCGCCGCCAGGATATAGGCCAGCAGGTCGGCCAGTTGCTGGGGGGTTAAACCCGCCTCAAGGCCCTCGGGCATTAGCGAGAGCCGCGAGCTTTGCACCCGGGCAATTGCCGAACGCAACACTACCGACTCTTCGCCGTTGGCGCGCCGCAGGGTGAGGCTCGTCGCGTTTTCGCTGGCGATGAGGCCCAGGAGGCTTTCCCCATCCTTGGTCTCGACGAGGTAGCTGATGTAATTAGGAGCTACCTCACGGTTCGGGTCCAGGATGCTAATCATGATCTTCTCTTTGCCGTTCGATTTGACGCTGGCCAAGTCCGGGCCCACCGCGTGCCCCTGGCCGTCCAGGCGGTGACAGGGCGTGCAACGGCTCAGGAAAACCGCGCGTCCCGAGGCTGGGTTCCCCGCCAAGTCCAGGGCGGGGCGGAAAGCGTCGATGACGGTCTGGCGTTGATCCGGGCTGGCCGGGCTGAAGAGCCGGCGGGCCCGCTCCCGCACCGCCGGGTCACGATGCTCGCGCAAAAAGGCGATCTGGGGCGTGGTCAACTCGGAGCGCAAGATGACCCCCTTGGCCACCGCGTCGAGCAACGCCCCAATGCGGTCGGGGCGCGCCAACAAGAGGCTAAGCGCCGCGCTCCGCGCGGGCGGGGTGAGTTCGCCCCAATGCTCGACGACGGGGTCGGCCATGGCGGACCCGGGCATTCGGGCCAACGACTCCAGGGCCGCGAGCTGCACCGCCTGGGATTCGGTGGGCACAAGGAGTTTCAGCAGGGCCGGGCCGTTGTCGGCGAAGCGGGTCTCGCCAAGGAGCCGAATCGCGGCGAGGCGGACGGGTTCGGCGCTGCCGGGGTGGTTCACGACGGCAGCCGCGCGCGCCAACACGGCCTGGAGCCGCCCTTGTGGATCGGCTGCCGCCAACGAGGCGCGCGCCCGCTGCAATCCCCGCGCCAGAGCCTGGACCAAGGCAAACTCCAACTCCGGCGCGGTGATCTGGCCCACGTAAGCCACCACCTCGCGGACCTCCGCCGCCTGGTTCTGTGTGGCCACCAGCAACACCAGTTGGCGGAGAAAGTCGGCCCCGCCGGCGCCGGCCCCGAAGCCGGGGTCGGCGGCCAGGAGGGCGAACATGCGCCCCGCCCCCTCGGCCAGCGAGCTGAGCACCGCCG
>JAJXTA010000485.1 GCA_021784265.1 bacterium
TGATCGCCGTTACACGCGATTCTGGGAGCGGATGGCGGCGGCGGGGCTGCCGCTCCTGGTCCATACGGGCGGGGAGGTGACCGTGCCGGTGGTGCGGGCGGCGTATGCCGATCCGCGGCGCCTGGCCTGGCCGTTGGAGTGTGGCGTGACGGTGATCGCCGCCCACTGTGCCACGCGGAGTCTATTGTGGGACCCGCAGTATTTCTTTCATTTCGAGGCCATGACGGCCCGTTATCCGCGGCTTTACGGGGATACGAGCGCGTTGCTGGCGGCCAACCATCGGTTTCGGGGGGCGATCTTGCAACGGTGCTTGCGCCCACCGTTAGCCGAGCGCCTTGTGCATGGGAGCGATTATCCCGTCCCGGTTTGGGCGCACTGGGCGTGGTTGACGGGGGCGGTGGGCTGGGCCGAGTTTCGGCGCTGGCAGCGTTACCCCAACCCGCTCGAGCGCGACTACCAGCTCAAGCGCGCTTTAGGGTTTCCCGCCGAGCATTTCACCCGGATCCAGCAGCTCATGCCGCCGGCGCGCCGGGCCGGGAGGCGTCCGCTGCCGGGGGGTTAGGATGCCCCATCCGGCCGCGCTGCCGGTTGGCTTCGTAGAGGAAGACCGCGGCGGCGCTCCCCACGTTGAGGGAGTCCACCTCCGGGGGCATGGGAATGGCCACGGCCTCATCACAGGCGGCCCGGACGGCCGGGGCCAGCCCGTAGCCCTCGCTGCCGAACACCAGGCAGCAGTCGCCCGCGAGTTGGGCCTGAGCCAGAGTTCGCTGGTCAGTGTGCGGATGGGCGGCGACACAGTGGACACCGTGAGCGCGCAGTTCGCCCAAGGCCTCCGCCAGGGTCGCGGGTTCGACCAGGGGCAACTGGAAAATGCCCCCCATCGAGGCGCGGACCGCCCGCCGCAGGTACGGGTGGGCGCAGGTCTCGCCGACCACCAGGGCCTGCACCCCAAAGGCGACGCAGTTCCGCACCAGCGCTCCCAGATTCTCGGCGTTGGTCAAACCGTCCACGGCGGCGAAGAGACGGGGCGCGGGACTGGCGGCCATCGCGCCCGGCAGGCTCACGGGAGCCGGGATGCGGGCGACGGCCAACAAGCCCTGGTACATCGAGAAGCCGGTGAGGCTTTCGAGCACCGGTTTTTCGGCCACATAGACCGGGAGGTGTTCGGGGCGGGCGTGGAGGATGGACGCCAGGTCGGCCACCCAGGCCGGGGGCATCAACAAGGAGAGGAGGGTAAGCCGGCTCGCGAGCAGACGCCGCACCACCTTCTCCCCCTCAGCCACAAAGAGATGCTCGCGGCGATGCTCGTGTTGCAGCCGCATGGTCCGGTACGGGGCCAGCGCCGGCAACTCCAGCGTGTTGATGGTGTACACCTCGAACATAGCGCGGGCGCAGGTTGGCCAAGGCGTGCCCTGGAGGCCAGTCCGAACTGGGGGCGAGAACCGCCGCGGGCCGGCCTCGGGCCGGCGGCGGACGGTCGGCGGCGGCGCCGGAGCCGAGGCGGCGGCTTGCCACCGGGTCGGCCTTGGGTCGATGCTGGCGCATGCAAGTGCCCGTTCGTTGGCCGAGTGCGCTCACCATTGCCGGTTCCGACAGCGGCGGGGGCGCGGGCATCCAGGCGGACCTCAAGACGTTTGCGGCCCTGCGGGTGCACGGGCTGAGTGTTGTCACCTGTGTGACCGCTCAGAACCCCGAGCGAGTCTGGGGGATCGAAGTCTGCCGGCCGGCCATCGTGCGGCGGCAACTGGAGGCCGTGTTCCAGGGCTTGGCCCCGGTGGCAGCCAAGACCGGGATGCTTTACTCCCGCGCCCACGTGCGTGCCGTGGTGGAGTTCTTCCGGCAGCCGGGCTCACCGCCGCTGCTGGTGGACCCGGTGATCCAGGCGAGCAGCGGGGCGTCGCTGGTGGCCCCCGGTGCGCTCGCGTGTCTGCGGGATGAGCTGTTGCCTTTGGCGACCTTGGTCACGCCGAACCTGGCGGAGGCAGCGTGGTTGACCGGCCGGCGGGTGGCTGATCCCGAGGCGATGCGTGCGGCCGCGCGCCTCTTGCACCGGCGGCACGGCTGTGCGGTCTGGTTAAAGGGGGGGCATCTGCCGGGCCGGCGCGAGGCGCTGGACTTGTTTTGGGATGGGACGACGGAGCTGCTATTAGTGGCTCCCCTCGTCCGCGGGGTGCGGACGCACGGTACGGGTTGCACGTGTTCGGCGGCGGCGGCGGCGTATTTGGCCCGGGGTGAGTCGTTGGCGCGGGCGGTGCAACGCGCCAAGGCGCTGGTCAGCCGGGCGATTGCCCGGAGCGTGCGCGTCGGCGCCCAATGGGTGCTCGGGCCGGCGCGGTAAGGTTTGAACTGTCGCCCGGAACCTGTGAACCTCCGGCGCCTTTGTCTTGTGTGAGAGCTATGACCAGCGCGGAAATTCGCCAATCGTTTCTCGACTTTTTCCGGTCGAAACAGCACACCATCGTGCCCTCGTCCAGCCTGCTGCCGGACGCGCCCAACTTGCTGTTCACCAACGCCGGGATGAACCAGTTCGTGCCGATTTTCCTGGGCCAAGTGGCGTGCCCGTATCGCCCCGGCCGCGCCGCCGATACGCAGAAGTGCATTCGGGCTGGGGGCAAACACAACGATCTCGAGGATGTGGGGTTGGACACCTACCACCACACCTTCTTCGAAATGCTCGGCAACTGGAGCTTCGGGGACTACTTCAAACGGGAGGCCATCGACTGGGCCTGGGAGTTGGTGACCGGCGTCTGGGGTTTCCCCAAGCCCCGCCTCTATGCCACCGTCTATCGCCCGGACCCACGCCACGGGGATCCCAGCGAGTTCGACCAGGAGGCCCATGACCACTGGGCCGCCAAGTTCACCGCCGCCGGGCTGGATCCGAAGGTCCACATCCAGTATGGGGGCAAGAAGGACAATTTCTGGATGATGGGCGAGACCGGGCCCTGCGGCCCGTGTTCGGAACTCCACGTGGACCTCACGCCCGCCGGGGACACGCGGGGCGCCCTGGTGAACCGGGGCAGCGCTCAGTGCATCGAGATTTGGAACCTCGTCTTCATCCAGTTCACGGCCAATCCGGATGGGACGTTTTCGCCGCTGCCGGCCCGGCACGTGGACACGGGCATGGGCTTCGAGCGGGTCACGGGGATCATGCAGAACACCTGCGGCTTCACCGATTTCAACCGCCTCATCTCCAATTACGAGACCGACGTGTTCGCCCCGCTCTTCCAGGCGTTGGAGCGGCTCAGCGGGCAACGCTACGGGGCGACCCTGCCCAAGGCGGGCAGCGGCGGCGCGACGGTCCAGGAGCGGGTGGATGTGGCGTTTCGCGTCATCGCCGACCACCTGCGGACCTTGAGCTTTGCGATTGCCGACGGCATCCAGCCCGGCAATACGGATCGCAATTACGTGCTGCGTCGGATTCTGCGCCGGGCGGTGCGGTACGGGCGGGCCCTCGGTTTTCATGAGCCGTTTTTCTTCCGTCTCGTCGAGGTATTGGCCGAGAGCATGGGTGGGGTTTTTCCGGAGCTTCGGGCGGGGAAGGCGGCGGTGCAGGCGACGATCCACGGCGAGGAGGAGGCCTTTAACAAGACGTTGGATCGCGGTTTGGAGCTCTTCAACGCGGAGGCTGAGCTCCCGGCGGCGGCGGGCGGGCTCTCGGGTGACTTCGCCTTCAAGCTCTACGACACCTACGGGTTTCCGCTGGACCTCACCGAGCTCATGGCGCGGGAGCGGGGGTTGAGCGTGGATACCGCCGGGTTCGAGCGGTTGATGGAGGCACAGCGGGCC
>JAJXTA010000486.1 GCA_021784265.1 bacterium
TAGCGGAGGTGATCGCCACCCCCCTTACCCCCGTCCTCCGGGAACAATGCCGGGATCTGCTCCGCCACGCCGTGCCCGAGGACCGGAAGACGAACCTGAAGATGTGGGGCGGCATTTTGCTCCAACTTGGGGCGTTGCTGGGGATTTCGTGCTTCACTATCTTGGCCACGCGCTGGGGGCGGCGCGGGTCGTTTTTCCTGGCGCTGCTCCTGGCCTGGGCCAGCTTGGTGTTGGCCTTTGGCACCTTCCACCAACCGTGGCAAATCTGGTACCTCTGGCCCTTGCTGGGCTTCTGCATCTTCGCCCCCTTTGGCGGTTACGCGATCTACTTCCCGGAGTTGTTCCCCACCCGGTTGCGCACCACCGGAACCAGCTTTTGCTATAACGTCGGCCGCTATGTCACCGCCTTTGGGGTCTCGCTGCTGGGGCCGCTGGCCGCGCTGCTCCAAAACGCCACCCGCCTCCCCGGCTTCCGCTTGGCCGCCGTTATCCTGGCCAGTTCTTACTTCGTCGGTTTGGTCGCCCTACTCTGGGCCCCTGAGACCCGCGGCCAACCCCTGCCGGAGGACGAGCTGGGCCTGGGGCATTAGGCGGCTACCTCGCCAGGTTCAAGCAAACCAACCGCTTCTCGCTCCGCAGGTAGAGCCGGCGGTGGGCGAGGACCGGCGCCGCCCAACAGGGGAACTCCAAACTGGGGACCTGAAACCGGCTCACCTCCTCCGCTCGTCGGGGGTTGACCTTGAACAAGCCCAACAGCCCCCCTTCCCCAATCACGATCAGCTTGTCCTCCGCCAGGATACAGGAGCCGCGCCCGAAGACCGGCGGCTGCGGCACGCCGTAGGCCCAACGCTCATCCACGTCCCACATCAGCTTGCCCGTCTCCAACTCGACGCAGGCGAAGTGCGCGTCCGGCGGGTTGCGTCCGCTGAAGGCGTACAGGTACCCGGCGCGGTAGAGCGGGGTCATCCAGTGGATTTCCAACACCCGGCTCCGCCAGCGGGGCTCGAACTTCCCGTTGTCGGGCCGGACCCGCAACAGGGCCGAACCCGTCTTATAGTAGGCGCTGGAGATGAAGACCTCGTTACTGACCACCACCGGGTCGGAGGCATTGACCGACTCGGCCACGGGCGCCCGGAAGAAGAAACTGTCGTCCACAACGCCGTTGCGCGGGTCCAGGCTCACGAGCCCCTGTCGCATGAAACACAAGACGCGGTGACGCCCGTTGAGGTCGGCGGCGACCGGCGTGGCGTAGCTGGCCTGCTTGTCCGACCGTTCCCAATGGAAGATGTTCTCACCGGGCCAGATGCTCTTGGGGACGCCCTCCCAGTTCTTCCGCCCGACGCTTTCCCAGAGGGTGTGGCCGGTCTGGGGATCGAAGGCCACCATGCCGGCATCCGGCTGTCCCCCCACCATAACCAGAAGCCGTCCGTGGTCTAACAAGGGCGTGCTCCCCACGCCGAAGAAGGCCGCGGGGATCAACCAGTCCTTGCCCGTGTCTCGCTCCCAGACCAGAGCGCCGTCCGCCAGATTGAGGCAGACCAGCCGGCCTTCGGCTCCAAAGGTGAAGCAGCGGTTGGTGGTGAGGAGCGGGGTGGCCCGCGGCCCGTTGTTGTAGCCGTAGGGATCGATGAAATGGCTCGGATAGGCGTAGCGCCACAGGGACTTGCCGGTGGCCGCCTCGAGACCCTCGACCACCTCTTGGTTCCCCTGCCGCTGATGCAGCACGAGGCGATGGCCCTGGACCGACGGCGCGCTGTAGCCCGCCCCCACCGCTTTGTCCCACACCACCGGTGGCCCGCCGTCGGGCCAGCGCTCCAAGAGGTTGGTCTCGTCTGAAACCCCGTTGCCGTGCGGGCCGAGAAACCGGGGCCAGTCACCGGCCGTCGCCCTGCCGGCGGCCACCACCAGGGCGGTCGCCAGGACCCGCCCGAGCCAACGAATGAAGCCATGTGTCCGCATGCTGCGCCGCGAGCCTACCAAATCGTGCCCCGCGATGAAACGACGAACTGCCAACCGCCCGCTGGGAGCGCAAGACATCCTCGAACGGGGCTGGTGCCACGCGGGCGGCAGGGGCGGCGGCGGGCGTCCGCTGGCGCCTCGGGCCCCGGCGGCGTATTCTGAGGCTTGAAGCCCTGTCGCAAGCAGGCTTTACTGTCGGCAGTCGCACGGAATATGAACTCGAGCATGGTCACCCTGATTACCCTATGAAGCCGAATTTTTCCCCCTTGTTGTGGTCCGCTCACGGCGTGGTGCGCAGGGCAGGGCAGGACGCCGGCCAGTCCCCGCGGCGGAACCGCCCTCGGGTCCGGGCGATGGTCCAAGCCCTGCTGGCGGGGACTTGGCTGGGCGCCGGGGCGGGGCCGGCCATGGCGGCCTCGGTGAGCGTGGGCCACCTGCGCTGCGAGTACGCGGTAAACCCCTTGGGCATCGAGGCGGGCCGTCCGCGCCTGAGCTGGGAGCTGGCCTCCCTCGGGCGGGGGCAATTCCAACGGGCGTACGAGATTCTCGTCGCCAGCACGGCGGAGAATCTTCAGGCCGATAACGGCGACCTGTGGGACAGCGGCAAAGTGGCCTCGTCCCAATCAGCGCAGGTCGTGTACGACGGCATGGCGCTGGGCTCGCGCGAGCGCTGCTATTGGAAGGTGCGGGTGTGGGACCGGGACGGCGAGGCCTCCGCCTACAGTCCCCCCGCCTGCTGGGAGATGGGGCTGCTGCAGCCCGCCCAGTGGCAGGCACAATGGATCGGGTATGTCCCCGGCGGGACTGCGGCCTGGCCAACCCACACCGAGATGGGACCTTGCCCGTACTTCCGGAAGGTGACCACGCTCGGCCACGCGATTCAGCGGGCACGCCTCTACGTCACCGCCTTGGGGGTCTATGAACCCTACCTCAATGGCCAGCGGGTGGGGCACGACATCTTCAACCCTGGCTGGACCGATTACCATCGCCGGGTGCAATACCACACCTACGACGTCACCCCCCTCGTCCACGAGGGACCCAACGCCCTGGGCCTCCTTCTGGGTGACGGCTGGTACGCCGGCTACGTGGGCCTGGGCGGGCGCAACCGCTATGGGCCCGTTCCCCTGGCCTTGGCCCAACTGGAGGTTACCTACGCCGATGGCACGCGACAGACGGTGGGCACCGACGGCTCCTGGAAAGCCAGCACCGGACCGTTGCTGCAATCGGACATGTTGATGGGCGAGACCTACGACGCCCGCCTCGAGATGCCCGGCTGGAGCCGGGTGGACTTCAACGACTCCACCTGGGGCCAGGCCACCCCGCACGCGGCCACCACGGCTCTCGTCGCCGCCGGCGACGCCCCCGTCCGACGGGCGTTGGAGCTCGCGCCCAAGAAGATCACCCAACCGTTCTATGGCCACTTCATCTTTGACTTGGGCCAAAATATGGTGGGCTGGGCCCGCCTCAAAGTGCGCGGGCCGGCTGGCACCCAGATCACCCTGCGGTTCGCCGAGATGCTCAACCCCGACGGCAGCATCTACACCGCCAACCTGCGCGGGGCCAAGGCCACCGACCACTACACCCTCAAAGGTCGCGGTGAAGAGGTCTATGAACCCCGCTTCACCTTCCACGGATTCCGCTATGTCGAAGTGACCGGCTACCCGGGGCAGCCCGGCAAAGGAGCCATCACCGGCATCGTGGTCTATTCCGACACCCCGCGGGCCGGGCACTTCGCCTGTTCGGCACCGTTGATTAACCAGCTCTACCACAACATCGTCTGGGGCCAGCGCGGCAACTTCCTCAGCGTCCCCACCGA
>JAJXTA010000487.1 GCA_021784265.1 bacterium
CAAGCGGTCGGGCCAGCCGCGCTCCGGCAGGAGGAGCGACCAGACCGTCAGCCCGGCCAACAACAGCAGCGGCGGCACGGTGGCCCAAAGCGGGCCCAGCGGCCGCAGCAGCCCCAGGGCCACGACAAAGATCACGAAGGTTGGAGACCAAGCGAGCCCGCCGCGCCAGATCAAGCGCAACCGGCCCGCCGGAGCGCCGTCGTGCCGCACCACGGCCACACCCAGCGCCCGCAACACCAAACCACCGCGAAAGAGGAGCGCGGCGACGAGGGCGGGCAAGGCAACATAGATGGCCAGCGCGCCGACGAGCATCGCCAGCGGGAACCAAGGCTGTTTCAGCAGCGACGTGGCCGGGGGCATCGCCAGGTAAGGGCGCAGGGCCTGCTCGGCCTCCCGCAGCTCGGCGGGAGTGGGCGCCGGATGGTCCGCCACACTCTGTTGCGCGAAGCGCCGGTTCTCCGGCCGGATCATGCTCAGCACAAACGGGTCCACCCAGGTCTCCGCATTGGTAATGACCTGGCGGTAATGGCCGGCCAAGTAGAGGGCCAGCCAACGGTCCTCGACTCGGGCGCCGCCCTTACTCCTGAAGGGCCAAATGGATCGGAGCTGGAGGAGAGTGCCGAGTTGCATCCGCTCCGGCTGCCGGGCTTGCACGTGCTCCAAGATCTGCAGCCCGACGACGAAACCCAGCCCCGCCAACACCGGCAGGACGAGGCAGGCGGCCACGATGGCCGCTCGCCGGGCCCGCGTGACGGCGGCGGGAGCTTGGAGCAAAGGCTTCAGGCCCGCCGCCAGGGTTTCGAGGGTGTCCGCCGCCGGGAGCTTGGCCAGCCAGGCCCGGACCCGCAACGGCAGCGGCACCACGAACGCGCCCTGCTGCGGCCCGGCGGTCCTTGGCCCGGGTCCATTAAGGGTGGCGCGGGCGACCTCGTGGAGGAAGGCGCGGGCCTCCGCCAACGGGGCAGTCAAGCTCGCCGCGGGCGAGGCTTCCGCCGGCTCGGTGGGGGTTGTGGCCAGGCCTGGGGCGGGGAAGTCGAGCAGTTTGGCGCGCCCATCCCCGGTGATCCAGACGCGTTCGAGGGTGAGGGGAGCCCGGAGCGTATGATCCGCCATGGCAGCCTGGAGTTCGACGATCAAGTCCGTCAGCCAGAACCGCACCTGCCCCCACGGTTGGCGGGTGCGCAGCAGCCGAAGGAGCGGCTGGCCCGTGACGGCCTCGAAGGCATCCCAATTCGCCTCCGGACTACGCCGGCCCGCGAGCCAGCGCAACCGGCCGGCGCGCGCCAAGCCACGCAGGAGGGGTGTCACCGGGGCGCAGCCCGGCGGCACCACCCGCAGCCAGACCTTGCGCAAGAGTCGGGGATCGAACCCGAGCCACCACTCTGTTTCCCCTGACCGCCCTAAACTCTCCAGCACGTGGTACGGCCCGACCGTAGGCCGGGTGGCCACGTCCTGGGGGGGCGCCTCCGGATGCGGGGGCACAGGCCGGGTCACGAGCGCCGTGCGCTGAATGACGCGGGTCTGGGTAATCCAGTCTTGGAGCGCGGCGAAGCCGTTCCGCCGCCGCGCCCGGCAAAAGAGGGAGGCCACGACCACGGAATACGAGTTGCCCACCGCAAAGCTCACGAGGCTGTTGCTGAATTCGAAGATCAAGTTCGGATTGGACCAGCTAATCAGCCAGTAAGGGAAGATCGGCAGGAGAACGAAGATCAGCGCCCGGCACAACGCTTTGGACGCTCCCGGCGGATCGCCCCCGGGCCCGACCACGCGCAACTGGCAGAGCGCCTTGCCAGCCCCCGCTCCCCAGCGCCCCTCCAGCAGCGTGTAGTAACCCAGGGAAGCCAGACCGGGGACCACCACCAGCGAGAGGAACCCTCCCAAGGTGCGTTGGGCGGCCAGGCTGAAGACCAGCGAGAGGTCGCCCCGCACCAGCACCTGGCCGGCCAGTCCGAGCAGGCCCAGCAGCACCACGTCGATCGCCCCCGCCAGCCCGCGCAGTCCCAGCGTTGCCGGAGTTGGCGCCATCGAGGAATACGGGGCCAGGGACTGGCGCAGTTCCGCGTAGTCTTTGAACCGTTCCCCTGGCTGCCGATGCAGGCAGCGCATGACCACCTGGGCTAGGCCTGCCGGAATCGTCGGCCGCAGGACCCGGGGGGAAACGGGGTGGCCCTCCAGCACGTTAGCTAAGAGTTGCACCATGTTTTTGCCCTCGAACGGCGCCCGGCCCGTGAGCAGGAAGAAGAGCGTGGCTCCCACCGAGTACAGGTCGGAACGGACACTGAGTTCCTCACCGCGCAACTGCTCGGGCGAACTGAAGGCGGGGGTGCCGAGGACGGTGCCGGTCATCGTTAAACTCGGCTCGGCCCGCGCCGTGGTCGAGATCGAGAGGCCGAAATCGCCCACCTTGATGGTGCCATCGGTGGCGACGAAACAGTTCGAGGGCTTGATGTCCCGGTGTAAGACCCCCGCCTGCTGAGCCGCCTCCAGGCCGGCAACGACCTGCAGGAGCGCGTCCACCGCCTCGGTCGAGGGCAGAGGGCCGCGGGTCCGCACCTGCTCTTGCAGCGTGCCCCCGGCCACCAGCTCCATCGCGATCACCGGCGTGCCGGCCACTTCTTCCGTCCCGAAGACATAGACGCCGTTGGGATGGTTCACCGCCGCGGCCAATCGGCCCTCGCGGAAGAACCGGGTCCGGGCTTCCGGCGAGTCGAGTTTGTGGCTGAGGACCTTTAGGGCGACCTGCCGACCGCTCTCGAGGTCCTCGGCCGCGTACACCGCGCCCATTCCCCCTTGGCCCAACAGCCGGACAAGCTGGTAATGACCCAGCACCACCCCCGGCGCCCGTGGCCCCCGCGCGGCCGTGCCCGGGTCGGTGTCGGTCACCGTCGCCGTTTCTCCCTCGCTTGGGCCGGTCGCCAGGCCCGCCTCGAGCAAGCATTTGGGGCAGAGATGGGGCGGCACACCCGGCGGCAGTTCGGCGCCGCACCGCGGGCAAGGGAGTCCACTCGGGCTGGGCTTGACTGGATCGGTCATAGGTTGCTTTCTGGCCCTGCTTAAGCAAACCGGACGAAAGGTAACGCGTGGAGCGCGGCCGCTCAGGGACCGAAGGCGGCGAAGAGGTGGCGCAACTCCTCCTCGACCTGCTCCGGCGAGGCCACGGTCTCTCCAATGACCGCGCGCAGCACCGCCCGATAGCGCGTCCGCAACCGGCGGACCGCCATCTTGACGGCGGCGGGCGTGAGCTCCAGTTCGGCGGCAAGCTCGGCGTACGGCCGACCCGCTGCCGCCGGGGTGACGCACGCCTGCAGGGCTTCGAACAACCCCCCGCGCCCCCTGGCGGCGTATTCGGCCCGCAGCCGGGCCAGCGTGGTATCCAGCACTACCATCGCCCAGTGCCGATCAAAGAGGCGGTCCGGTGGGAGGTGGGGGGAAGGCTCGGCCGCCCAACGCGACTCGGCGTCCGCTTGCTCGATCGAGACCACGGCGGCGAATCCCCCCCGCTTCCCCGCGTGCTGGCGGTCCCATTCGTTGGCCCGGTAGCGCGTGAACGCCGTCAGCAGAAAGGTGCGGAACTTGCCCTTCTCGCGCGCCGCCGCGCGTAAATAATCTTTCTCCAGCAGGCGGGCAAAGAAACCCTGGGCCAGGTCTTCGGCATCGGCGGGGCTGTGGCCCAGCCGCCGGGCGTGGGCGTAGAGGGGATACCAATAAGCGCCGCAGAGCGTTTCCAAGGCCCGCTCGGCGGCCTGCGTGCCGCGCGCTTGGGCGGCGACGACG
>JAJXTA010000488.1 GCA_021784265.1 bacterium
TGCCGGCAGGAGTCCTCTACCGCTTTTGCCGGTCCTGCCCGACGCAGGCTGAAGCCTGCGGCTACGACCCCGCGGCGGCACGGCCCGGGGGCAGCCCTCCGGCCGCGGCCGCACCGGCGTTCCCTCGACCCGCTTTCGCCCCAAAGCGCCAGAGGACTGGCGCACTCCGCAAGCTGGCGCAAACCTCCACGACCCTGGCCAACGCGAAGCGTCTTGGAGTGCGGTCCTGCCTGTCTGCCGGCAGGAGTCCTCTGCCGCTTTCGGCGGTCTTGCCCGACGCCCCCGCTCGCTCACGTTCGCGGCTCTGTCCCACCGCCCGTTCTCCTCGCCGCTCATCCCTCGCTCGGGCTCCCGCCGGGGCCGACAAGGATGTCGGCGCTCCCAGGCGAACGCGCGCCAAAGCCGCGCCGGGGTCGTGGGTCTGGCGGGGTTGCTTGCACGCGGGAACGGCTCGCCGGGGACTGCGAACCCCACCAATCGTAGGCCGGCGCCAACCCGTTTTTCCTTTACTGCGGGTCCTCATTGTCCCCAAATTCCTGTTGCTTTCACATGACTCCTGTTCGCGCCTTGACCTGCCGCTGAAACCCTCGAAAGAACTATGATGACACGTTGCGCCTTCTTCCTCGCCTGCCTCCTGGCGGCGGCTTCGAGTTCCCTTACCCCGCTGCGCGCGGCCGACCCGATCCCGGACGACGGCAAGGTGGGCGGGTTCGCCATTGGCACCATCGTCTATACGTTTGATCGGTTCACGCTGTTCGAGGCGCTGGAGAAGACGGCGCAGGCTGGGGCGAAGGTGGTTGAACTCTCGGCCAAGCCGCACCTGAGTAAGGAGGAGCCGAACGTGCCGTTCGATTACCACGCCTCGCCGGAGGTGATTCGCCAAGTCCAGGCCAAACTCGCCCAATGCCACCTTAAGGCGGTGGCCTACGCCGTGATTCCGTTTCCCGCGGAGGAGGCCGAGGGGCGAGAACTCTTTCAGTTCGCCAAGACGATGGGCTTGCGCGCGATCATTACCGAATCACCGGAGCTGCTGGATCGCATGGAGAAACTGGTCAAGGAATTCGATATCATGATCGCGCTCCACGATCACCCGCGCCGCCCGAACGATCCGAGCTACCGGATGTGGGACCCGCACTACGTCCTGTCCTTGGTCAAAGACCGCGACCCGCGCATGGGGGCCTGTGCGGACACCGGCCACTGGGTCCGCTCCGGGCTCAAGCCGGTGGAGTGCCTGCGTATCCTCAAGGGCCGCGTGGTGAGCAGCCATCTCAAAGACCTGAACCGGATGGGATTGGACGCCCACGATGTGCCCTACGGCACCGGGGTGTCGGACATTGGCGGGATTCTCGACGAGCTGAAGGCCCAGGGCTTCGCGGGCAACCTGTCGATCGAGTACGAGTACCACTGGGACAACTCCCTGCCGGAGGTCGCGCAGTGCGTGGGGTTTGTCCGCGGCTACGGCGCGGCGAAGCAGTGGTGATACCCAGCGCGCCTGCTGCCCCTGGACAATCTGCTGCGAGGCTTGGCGGCCCTGGCCGCCGCCTGGGGGCTAACGGCGGCGGGGAGCCGGGCGTGGGCCCAACTGTTGCCGGCCCCGCTGGCTAGCCCGGCCGGCAGCTCCTCCCTCACCCTCGCCGGCACTGCCGGTGGGACCAACAACTTTCAGTTCGTGCTCCACGGCCAAGCGAACCGAAGTTACCTGATTCAGGCCAGCCCCGATTTGAGCCGGTGGGTCACCATCGCCACCAACCAGACCGCCGGAGATGGGCGCCTGATTTGCACCGAACTCCCGTCGCCGACGTCGGCCCATTGGTTCTACCGCGCGGTCCTCGTGGGCGGCGGCGGCGCCGGTCCGGTCGCGTTTCGGACCGACCGGATCCTGGTGAAGCCGAAGGTGGGCATTGTCCTGTCGATGCCAGACTTGGTGTTGGGCGCCACGCTGCTGAGCGAGTTTCCCAGGATTGGAGGCTTGCAGGTGGTCCAGTTGCCCCCCGGGCTGACGGTCTCGAACGCGCTGGCGGCCGTGCGGCTCAGCGGGCAGGCGACGTACGCCGAGCCGGATTACCTCGTCCAAGCCTTCAAGACGCCCAACGACTTCCGCTATAACGACGGCTCACTGTGGGGGCTCCATAACACCGGCATTTATGGCGGCACGGTCGGCGCGGACCTCGACGCCCCAGACGCGTGGGACCTCCAATACCTCGCGACGAATGTGATCGTCGCCGTGGTGGACACCGGGGTGCGCTATACGCACGAGGACTTGGCCGCGAACATGTGGACCGATCCCACCACCGGCCTGCACGGCACCAACACCCTCAGCGCCTCGGGGGACCCGATGGATGACCAGGGCCACGGGACGCATGTGGCCGGAGTGATCGGCGCGGTCGGCGACAACACCGTGGGCGTGGTGGGGGTGGCGTGGCGGGTCTCGATCATGGCCTGCAAGTTCCTGGATACGAACGGGGTGGGAAGCATCTCCGACGCGATCAAGTGCATCGATTACGCCCGCGACCAAGGGGCCAAGGTGATCAACGCGAGTTGGGGTTCGCCCAGCTTTACCTCGCAGGCCCTGCACGACGCCATCGCCAGTGCGCGGGATGCCGGGATCATTTTCGTGGCGGCGGCGGGCAACTCAGCCGCGGACAATGACACGACCCCCGTGTACCCGGCCAGCTATCGGGACCTGGACAATGTCGTCGCGGCCACCGCCACCACACGGAATGATACGCTGGCGGCGTTCTCCAATTACGGGGCGACGAACGTCGATCTCGGGGCGCCTGGGGCGGCGATCTTCTCGACGGGAAACGCGGCGGACAACGATTACTCCTACATGGACGGCTCCTCGTTCGCGGCCGCGTACGTTTCGGGCGCCTGCGCCGTGCTCCGCGCCCATTTCCCCAATGAAACCTACCGCCAGATCGTGCAACGCCTCCTGTCCGGGACCGACCCGCTGCCCAGCCTGTCGGGCAAATGCGTCAGCGGCGGGCGACTGAACCTGCGGAAGGCCCTTGGCGGCGCGACCCCACCGCCCATCAGCGCCAATTTCACCGCCAGCCCGGCTTCGGGCGCGGCCCCGCTGACGGTGCAATTCACGGACACCTCGACCGGGAGCCTCAGCGCCTGGGATTGGGACTTCGGAGATAATACGGCCCATAGCGCGAGCCAGAATCCAAGCCACACTTACACCAACGCCAGCAACTACACCGTGACGCTCACGGTCACCGGCACCGCCGGAGGCGCCAGCAGCAAGACCGGAACCATCCAGGTCACTACCGCCCCCGCACCCTCCTCTCCCCCAGTGGCCAATTTCAGCGCGAGCCCGACTTCGGGCACGGCCCCGCTGACGGTCCAATTCACCGACACCTCGACGGGAAGCCTCAGCGCCTGGGATTGGAACTTCGGGGATAATACGGCGCATGCCTCGGTCCAGAATCCGTCGCATAGCTACACCAATGCCGGGAGTTACACCGTGACCTTGACGGTCACCGGCAGCGGTGGCACCAACAGCAAGAGCGGAACCATCCAGGCGACCAATGGGCCGCCGCCACCCCCGCCGACGCCAGTCGCCGACTTTACCGCCAGCCCGACTTCGGGTACCGCCCCACTGAACGTGCAATTCACGGACACCTCGACGGGCAGCATCAGCGCGTGGGATTGGGACTTTGGAGATAACTCGACCCATAGTTCGATCCAGAAGCCCTCGCACCGCTACACCAACGCCGGGAGTTACACCGTGACCCTCACCGTTACCAGTCCTGGCGGGGCCTCCAGCAG
>JAJXTA010000489.1 GCA_021784265.1 bacterium
GGATTGACGTCACCAGCCCGTCGCCGTGCTCCAGCCCGGAGGGTTCGGGTGAAGCGGCGCGCCCAGCGACCGCCGCCGGCATTCTTTCTAACTGTGATCGGCTTTGTTTGGGGTTCCGAACGCCTGCTCAATACTAATATAAAATAGCGATGTCAAGCAGAAATTATACCGCGTGAAACGATCAAACGATCGATCCACGATAGCGGGATGGGCATTCTTATCGGACGGAACTGATCACTACGTTTGCATTGGGGCAAACGAGCAATGGCGGGTGCCTCCGTCCGTGCCCGAGCGACGCCATGAAGGGCGCTATAACGTGAGCTCTTGCGACGGGCAGGTGAAGAATCCGCGCGAGCCTGACCTCTTCGACATCCGACGCGACAAGGTCGGGCGGCGGTGGACACTGGACAAGGCCCCGGCTGACTTCAGCCGTCACCCCTCGCGCCAATGAAGCCGGCCTCGACACCTTCGACGCTCGGGCGCGGCACTTGTCACCCTCCGGGACTAACCCGGCCGGGTTTGCTGATAGTACCACTGGAGCTGCTCGGGACTGCTCTCCTCGTCCACGTTTTCCTCCCGCACCTCCGCTTCCCCTTCGGCCGGGAGGAGCACTTCCTTGAGCTTCCATTGGTTGTCGAGCCGGCCAAAGGTCCAGTACTCCTCGAAGGGCTCAACGTCCTCGTCCTGCTGGATGAGGAGGCCGCGGCGATGGACCACCTTCTGAGCGTGGGCATGGATGCGGACCGTGTATTCGTCGCGGGTGTTGTCCCGGTAGTTGCGCACGAGGATGAGCTCCAGCTTGCGCACGCAGAGGTTGCGGTACTCGATTGTCGTGCCTTGTTCGCGCCGGGCACTGAGCTCGGCCGCCAGGTGTTCCGCCACCTCGGGAAAGAGGTCGGTCGCCGGCATGGCCGCGGGATCGCCGGCCTCCTGGGCAAGCATCACTTGGGCGAAGACTTCTCGCGCCCGGTCAAGCATCGCGGCGCGATCCCAGAGCCGGTCGGTGGTGACCAGGAAATTCAGCAACCGTTCGACCCGGGTGACCTTGGTCTCGGTGTTTTGGTCCAGCCACGGCCCAGCGGGGCCACCGGGGTGGTCGGCCTCGGCGTAGATCTGGCGCAGCCCTTGCTCGGTGAACTGCTCGAAGAAGTTCTCGGCCTTGAGGGCATCCGACTCCCGCGACTGCTCGATCTCGCGCAGGCGCCAGCTCCCCTCCCGCCACTGGAAGGTCCAAAACTCCTGGAACCGGGCCGGGGCGCTATCCCCGCGCCGGAACTGGCCGGTGCGGTCGTCCACGTAATAATCACGGGCGCTGGCGGTGATGAGGGCGGTGAAGTGGCGCTGGTGCTCGGCGTGGGTGTAACGGACGTGGACCAGATCGACCGCTTCGACGCGCAGGGACTCGAGGCGGTTGAACTCGTGGTCGCGCTCGAGGCCGCGGAGTTGGGCGCAATGGACCCGGTAGAGGTCGGGCATCAACAATGGCTCCATCGGTCCGTACTCGCGTGCCTGCCAACATTTCTGGAGTTGGGTGAAAGTGGCTTGGGCTACCGCGGTCAGTCTCTCGCGCGTGAAGTTCGGGTCGACGCGGGAGATGAATTGCACCAGTTTGACCGTCTTATCGCGCTTGCGCTCGATCTGGCCTCGACTGTAGGTGAAATCGAGGTTCTGGCTCCGCCGTTGCGCGCGTTTTCCCCAAGCCGTCAGCAGGCCAACGGCGAGGAAGAACGCCAGTGGCACGCTGACCATCGCCACCAGGAGCAGGAGAAACCCAGCGATCGCGCCGTGCACCCCTCCCTTGAGAGTCTGGCGGACGACTCCCTCAGCGTAACGCCGCACGCCGCGGGTGATGGCGCCCAGAAGCGCCCCCACCAACGCGGCCAGGGCGAGTGCCCGGGCGGGATGCGGCAGCCGCAGGCCCTGGTTGCCCGAGCCGCCGGTACCCCCGTAATAGCCGCCGCGATAGCCGCCGCCCCGAAAACCGCCCCCATGAAAACCACCCCCGCCAAAGCCGCCCTTGTTGTGGACGGCAATTCCGTCGGCGAAGAAGGTGTGGGGCGCGGCGGTCTGCAGGTTGAACACGACCACCCGACCGGGGACACGCTCGATGTCTAGAATCCGCTGCGGGCGCAGCCCGGTGCCGTCATACGCATAAACCGCGTCACCCACCCGCAACGCCCCAATCGTCATGAAGCGCCCAGCCCCAACATAAAAGGGGTGCTCGGGCGTGACCCGCAGCAGCCGGTGCTCCAGCCGGACCACCAGGGACGCGTCCACCTCGAGCGCGATCACCCGCTCGACGGCGGTGGCGACGGTCTCGCCCGCGCTGGTGAAGGCCAACAGCCGCTGCCCCGGGCGAACGGCGCTGATCATCATCGGGGTGCCGTCGGCCCGGAGGACTGGAGTATCAGGCAGGAAACACCCCTTGTTGTGGACCAGCAGGCTGAGCGTCGCCAGCCCGGCGGAGTGCAAGCGGACGAGGTAGGTGCCGCCGGGGTTAACCAGGAGGTTGTAGGCTGGGCGAGCCGCGGGCACCCACCGAACCGCGAGAAGGGTGAGGGGCCGCGGCACGCTGTCAGCGAAGCCCTCGAGACGATCACCGGGGCGCAGAGCCGCTGCCCGGCAAAATACGCCCGAGCTTACCCCAATGGGGTGCTCGGGCGTGACGCGCAGCGAGCCGCCGGTGGTGTCCAGCTCAAGGTAGCCCTCGGGCTGGACCTCGATCACGGCCTGGGCGGTCGCGCGTTTCCAACGGCCCTCGGGCGCCGTCCACACCGGGTCGCCGGCGCGCAGTTCTTCAATGCGCCGTGGCCCTGCGGGGGTCAGGATCAGAGAGCCTTGCTCCAGACACCCGCCGCCACCGCGACCCCAGGCCGGCGCCAGCCCGGCTAGGGCCAGCCAGAGCGCGGCGCAGCCGACGCGCCAGCAGGCGCCGAAGCGTGACAATGGTTTCATGCCACTCAGGACAAGGAAGGCGGTCGTACGCCCGTCGGAATTGTCCGGGTAGGGCGAAGGGGCACGGGCGACGCCCGGACCCGAGACCACCCACTCGCCGGCACGTTGAACGTCAGTGCAGCGCGGCGATAATGCCCCCCAGCACGGCTGCGCCCGCCACGATGCTCAGCCCGAGGATGCTGGCCGCCACGATGCGCCCGAAGTACTGGGCCACCGCCACATTGCCCCGGGCGATTTCTTTCTCCTCGTCCAGATTGGGGGTGAGGCGCTCGATCAGGCGCGGCACCACCACCGAGGCGGTCAGCACCAGGATGATCCCCACGAGGCCGCCGACCAAGGCGAACACGATGGACCAACTGAGGTTGATCAAGACTTGTGACATTCCGGCTCCGGGCATAGCTGTGGTCTCCTGGAATCCCCGCCGCCGACCCGGGCCGTCCGGTGGCCCAACCGGGCTGCCGGGCCGCGAGCGATGGCGAGAGTTGATTGTATTCGCGAACTCTATCCCGCGGGCGGCGTGGGAGGCAAGCTTCGGGCCTGCTCTCCCGAATCGGAGCCGTCCACGGTCCGCGTTGGGGGCCCCGGCCGGAGCTCGTCCACTTTGCTGACGACGTGCGGCGGGACCAGGGCGAAGGCCTCCGGGTGGGTTTCGCAGAGGTGGACGAGGTCGGCCTCGTCCTTGGCGCGTTTGGAGGCGTGGCGGGTCGGGTCGGTGGCGGCCCAAAGTTCGCTCCGCACCAAGTCGGCCAGACACGCCACCGGGGCTTTGAATCCCAAGACCTTCCCGGGCACCGCTCGGGCCGGGAA
>JAJXTA010000490.1 GCA_021784265.1 bacterium
GATTGCGAGGTACCGGCGCTACAGCAGGTTGGGCGGCGCGCGAGCAGGTTCGCGTAGCGCAGACTTCCAGTCTGCTGTGTCGCCGAATTCTATTCGGCAGACCGGGCGATCGTGCGGAGATGCAGGCCTTTCCCAAGGCCCGCGGATTGGAAATCCGCGCTACAGCAGGTTAGAAACCTGCGCTACCAGCATTTTCGCCGGACAAGACTGACCCGTTACGGCGAGGGAAGGAAAACCCTTGACTCCCGCCGCTTACCGGCCCCTTGGCCAGCAGGACCCGCTGGAGATGAGCCGCTGGAGATAAGCGATGGGCCTCGCGAGCCTCTCGCCCGCATTGACCCACCGTGTCGGAGCTATGTCGTTAGCGCACATTCCACACCACCGCTCACACCGGTCCAAGCCGTACGGGTCGGATCCGAACCCGCCGCTGCCCGCCAGCTCACCAACTACACCCGCTCCTATCCTTAGCTTGGCGTAGGCAACACTAAATTCGGACGAATGTCAAGGACAACTTTTGCTTTTTTTACCAGCCGTGGCCTCTCGCCCCGCGCTCCGTTCCCCTCGACTGGGCTGGCGCAAGAGCCGACAAGGTTGTCGGCGCTCCCAGCCCAACGCCCGCCAAGCTCCGCTCCCGCCCCGGGTCTCCCCGCCCTCAGGGGGACGACACCGAGGTCGTCCCTACGATTATCCCCCTCCGCCTCACGGCCCAAACCGCAGCCGGTAATAGGCCTCACCCGCGCCCACCGGCAACGTCACCGCCCATTGGCTCCCGCTGGGTTGCGGCGCGTTGGTCACCGCCACCCACTGCGCCGGACTCAGACTCGGGCTCCACTCCAACCCAAAACCCACTAGGTTCGTGGACCACGCCAACGTCACCTGCGACCCCGCCAGCCTGATATACTTAAGGACGTGTCCAATGGCCGCACCCCCCACGGCTGCAGCCCCGCCAAAGGCAACGGCGGGAATTCGTTGCCCCCCACCGTCACTCGTCCCCGGACACCTCGAAGCCGGCGACGTTGAGGTAATGGTCGCGGGAGGCGGCCGTCTTCTCGGGCAGGATTTGCAGGCGGAGGGTATGCCGGCCCGGGGCCAACCCGCCCACCGACCAGTCGAAGGGCAGCTCGCGGCCCGGGCCGAACTGGTCCACCACGGCCGTCTGCTGACCATCGATGGTGATCGCGGCGCGTCCGGCGTCGTCGTACCGGTATCCCAGCCAGCGAATGCCCGTGCCCTGGAATTGGCATTCCGCCGCGGCCCCGATCTCCCTCGAGAAGCGGAAGCTGCCGGCGTCGGCCCACTGGCCCTGGAACCGGAGTTGGGCGGGGGAGATCTGAGTCGGCAATGAAGGGTCAAGGTAAAGAAAGTAAGGGTCGCCGGCGCCGAAGGCATAGAACGGCTGCGCCCAGACCGCCGGATTCGAGGCGACGTGGAAGCGCAACGGGGAAGCGGGATCGGCAACCAAGCTGCGCGCGGGGTGGCTCAGGTCCATCGTCCGCAACGCCCGGAGGCTGTCGCTATGCAACGCCAGGACGGTGGGCCCGTATAACACCGCGGTCGGGAACGGCTGCCCGGGCGCGAGGGGGGAGGCCCACAGACCCATCGGCAAGGTCACCGTCACTTGGTCGTGGTCGCTCCAGCGGCGGCGCAACGTGGCCCAATGCCGCGCCTCGACCTCCATCGTTGCCGGTTGGTCATTGACGGAGGCCGTGAGCGGAGCCGCCAGCCACGCCGGGGCGCGCAGCTTAAGCGCAAACTCCACTGCCTGCGGCACGGTCACGTCAAACCGGACCGTGCCCACCTCCGGGAAACGGGTGGACTGGCGGAGGGTGATCGGCACGCCGTCGCGCTCCCACCGCAGCGTCGAGGCGGCATAGAGGTTGACGAACACATCGTGCGCGTCGTGAAAGTAGATCAGATCGTCATAGTCCGCGACCGCTTGGGGGCGCGTGCCCGTGCAGCAGGTCCAAGCCTCCGGATGGAGGCGCTTGGCGCCACCCCGCGGGCAATAGTCCGAGTAGTAGAAGACATGGCCGTCGGGGGTCATCGGGATGGTCGCGCCGATCCCGTTGACGACCAGGCGTTCCACCCAGTCCCCGTACCGGGCGTCGCCGGTGAAGGCCAGGAGGTACTTGACGAGCTTGAACACGGCCCAGGACCCGCACTGGGTCTCGAACGTGTTGTGGGTGGCAATCAGCCGCGCCTGACGGGCGGCTGGCGGCACGAGCGCCTCGTCCGGCCCGAAGCCCCCGGTGGCGAACACCTGGTCGCGCAGGAGATAGGCCGCGGCGCCTTTGAGGTCCTCGAGGTACCGCCGGTCGCCGCCGACGAGGTAGGTCGCTCCCGCCCCGCCGAGGGTGTTCACGTGGCTATAGGCATGGTAGAGCGAGGTTCGCTCGCCGTCGGGACGCGGCCCGAAGATGTCGCCCCCACGCCCATAGATATCCCAGTAATCGTGATACTCCCACACCTGGGCGAAGGCGCGGTACTTGGGATCGCCGGTGGCCAGATAGGCGCGTTCGAGGTTCTCGCTCAAGGTGTACCATTCGGTGCTGGTATCATTGACCTTGCGGGAGCGTTCCAGGTGTTGGAGCGCCCAATCGGTGATCCGGCTCATCGCGGTCAGCGCCGCGCGGTTGCCGCAGTAATGGTAATCGTCCAGCAACCCCCACATCATCTTGTCGTAGATGTAGTGCGGCGCATTCGGCTTGGGCGCCGCGTAGAAGTAGCCGTCGGGCGCGATGCATTTGGCCCATTCGGCCACCAGGAAATCGGCCTTGGCGCGGCAGGCCGGGTCGCCCGAGGCGGCGTAGAGCCGGGCCAACCCCGAGATGATTTGGCCAAAGACATGGAAGGTGTCGGTGCGGTACCAACCGGCCAAGTCCCGGCCCGGGGCGGGCAGGCCGGCGCGGGTGCGGTAGGGTTTTAGCAGGTCGTCATTGGCCAGCCGCAGGTAATCGTGGCGCACCTCGTCCAGTTGGCGCCGCAACGGCCCGGGCTCCAGGGTGACACCCTCGTAATCGAAGGGCTGAAGGAGGCGGGGGCCTTGGGGGACGGGCACCGCTCCGGCGGCGCTGGCCAGCAGGAGCGCCGCGCCCAGCCATACCGCCCCGCCCGCCTTGGCCCGCGGGGGTAAACGCCGCCTACAGCCGAAGCAATCGCTGGGCATTATGATAGAGAATTTTTCGCTCGATCCGCCGGGAGGGCGCCAAACGGCGTATCGCCGCCAGAATCTGCGCCCCCGCGCACGCCGGTCCCTGCCCCACGGTGTCCTCGCAATCGCTGCCAAAGAGGAGTTTGTTCTGATGCCGCTTCAGGAACCGGCGGGTGAAAGCCTCGTCGCGGGTGAGAGCATTGAGGCCCGAGCCAGCGGAGCAATCCCCATACATGTTGGGATACTCGCTGAGCAAGCGCTCCGTGAGGCCACCCGGGGTCACCGGCCCTTTGGGATACATCACCGCTTGGTCGTGGTGCTTGTCGATATTCCCCCACCACGTCTGCGCGTGCCCGATAAAGTTCACCTTCGGATACCGCTTCAGGATACGGTGGAAGCGCTCGATGTGGGTGTTGTAGGCCCCATGCTGGAAATGGAGCAGGACGGGGACCCGGTAGGACTGGGCCAATTCGGCGATTGCCTCGAGGGCCGGCGAATCACAGTCCACCCGGAATTTCTGCTCGCCGATCCCGATGGCGCCGCGGTCCAGGTAGCGGCGGATCTCCGGCACCGCCTCGGGCAGGTCGGCAACTTCATTGGCAAAGAAGG
>JAJXTA010000491.1 GCA_021784265.1 bacterium
CCGGCTCGACCAACATCTGAGCGTTGACCGAACCGTGGATGGCGTGGCAGACCGTGCACCCCTCACGCAGCGCCGGGTGCTCAAAGACAAACGGGCGACACTGCTGCCGATGGCACTGGGCGCAGGTCTCGTTCAGGCGGGCCATCGCCAGCCCGCCGATGGGCTTGAAGATGTCGCTCCCATGCGGGTCGTGGCATTGCACGCAGTTCATCTTGCCCTCGACCACCGGGTGGTGTTGGGGTAGATGGAATTCGGCGCTGATCTCCAGGTGGCATTGGAAGCAGGCGCTGGGGTCCTTGCCGGGATTGACGATGAACTTGCCGCGCCCGCCGCCGGCGGCGACGTGTTTGCTGCCCGGACCGTGACACGATTCACACCCGGTGATCCCCGCCATCGCCAGCCCCTTGGCCCGATAGAACCGCCCGTGCGGGCTCGCGGGGAACCGGCGGACGATGTTGGTGTGGCAATCCGCGCAAATCTGGTTGCCGACAAAGGTGGCCCCCTCGATGGTGGGCGGGCTGGTAGCGGTGGAGGAGAGCGTGGAGCAGGAACTCAACAGCACCGGCAGGAGCACCCAACTCGCGGCCAGGGCACCCGCGGCCAGACGCCACCCTCGGCGGGTACAGAGCCAGCGCACAGAACGCATAATGGAGGCTGTTTCGCCTGCTTATAGCCAGCGCGCCCCCGCCTCGTCCAGCCCAAAAACGGGCCGGCCCGATTCTTGACGCCGGGGCCGGGGACCATCGCGGTGTGGCCGACCGCCCCACCCCGACCCGCGGGGCGGCCGACTGACGGCCAGCCGTGGTGGGGGGGCTGGGCTGGGCGGTGCGCCCGCCCAGGCCCAAGAGAGGCCGTGGTCTAGCGCGGGGCGGTGTCCAGCACCCGGTAGAACCGCGTCGGCTTGTCCAGCGGCAGGGTGGCGCTGGAGTTCGTGGTGGCGGGCAAGCTCACCCAAGCGGGGTCCCCGAGCGTAACCTTCTCTTGGACCACGAACGGGCCGGTGCCGCCCAGCCAGGAGAGGGTGACCTGAGTGGCCTGGCTGGCGATGCTGGTCAGGCGGGGCACGGGCAGGGCCGAGAAGCTCCCAAAGAGGCCGTGGTCTTCGAGGCTGCCGCCACCGGCGATGCCGGCGGTGAAGTAGAGGCGGCCGGCGTCGCCGCCGCGGCCCCCATTCCCGAAGAACAAACCCCAGAGCCCCACCACGGAGAGCGGCATCCCATTCGTATCGCTGAGCGCGCCCAGGAACGTCCCGCTGGTTGGATCAAAGGCATTGACGCGGCCATCCCCAAAGTTGCCGATCAAGACATCGCCGCTAAAGGGGCCGAACCCGGCCGGAGCCAGGGCGAGGCCCCAGGGCGAGTTCAGCACCCCGGCGGAGGCAAAGCGGCGGAGCAGTTGACCGCTGGGAGCGAAGACATCGACGTAGCCGTGGCCTGGCCCGCCGACGTCATCGTGCTTCGCCCCGTCTTGTTGGGCGTAGGTGACGTAGAGATCGCCGGCGAGGTTCTGAATCCCAAAGGGGGCGTAGCCGGCTGGGATCGTGCTATCGGTGAAAGCGCCCGCCGGCGTGGCGGGATTGAAGTTGCCGTCGAACACATCCACCTTGCCGTTATGGAAGTCGCTGGCGTAGAGGTAGTTGGTGCTACCGTTGCTGCCGGACGCGAGGCCTTTGTACACCGCGCCCGAGGCCGAGTTGGCGGCCTTGATCACCGCGGTGGTCCCGGAAGCCCACGCGGAGATTGTGCCGTCCTCGGTCGCAAAAATGAACCGGGCCGGGCTGCCAGGGGTAACCGCGAAGTTGGTGGTGACATTGAAGATGATCCCACTGGGCGAGCCTGGTGGCGTGCCGCCGGGGGCGGGCGGCACGGCGACGACCAACGAGAGCACGTCGCCGCTGGTGTCATAGAGGGTGGAAAGGCCCGAGTGATTATCGGAGAGCCAGAACGGGCTGGCGGACGAGGTGGCGATGCCCCAGGGGTTGAGCAGGTTGGTGTCTTGGTGGTCGGCCAGGCCCGAGAGGTCTGAAACCAGGTTGTGCTGCCCATAAACCGCGGCGGCGGCAACCGCGACGCTGGCGATGGTTGAGGTAGCGGTCAGGCCGAGGTTGTCCACCGCCTGGGCGCTGAAGCTGTAGCTCCCCAGGGCGACATTGCTCCAGGTCAGGGTGTAGGGCGCTTGGGTGACCACTCCCAACGACTGGCTGCCGGCGAAGAACTCCACCCGGGCCACCGTCCCGTCACTGTCCGAGGCCTGGGCCAAGAGGGTCAGGCTCACCGGGGTCAAATAAACGGCGGCGTTGCCCGGGGCGGCGAGGCTGACGGTCGGGGGATGGTCGAGGGTAATGGTGACTGCCGCCGAGGTGGTTGCGGCACCGCGACTGTCGGTGGCTTTGGCCGTCAGGGTGTGGACGCCTGCGGCCAAGTTGGTGGCGGTGAGGGTGTAGGGGGCGGTGGCAACGACCCCGAGGACATTGGTGCCATCGAGGAACTCCACCTGGCTGACCGTGTCGTCCGGATCCGAGGCCGTCGCACTGATCACCACCGCGGCGGGTAAGGCGAAGAGGGCGTTGGTGGCTGGGCTGGTCAACTGGACGGTGGGCGGCACGTTCGCCGCCGCCGCTACCCTCACCGAACCCTGCATGAAGGGGTGGAAGGAGCAGATGTAATCGAACGTCCCGGCGGTGGGAAAGGCGAAGGTGAAGCTGGTGTTCTGGGCCATCCCGCCGCTGTCCCAGAGCGGCGGGGCGGCGGTGCTGGTGGTCGTGTGCTCGACTCCGTCGTCCTGGGTCCACTTGACGGTGTCGCCGGTGTTGATCGACACTTGGGCGGGGCTAAAGGCGAAGTTGCGGATGGCCACGTCCGTGGTGGCCGCCCCCGCGGGTTGGGCCGCCAAGGCGGCCAGCAGCAGCCAACCGAGGGCCCGGCGCCGACCAGGGAGGGGAGGAAGGAGGTGTAGAGCAGGCGAGATCATAGCATAGATTTGTCACCAATGATTACCACGACCATAAGAGGCGTCACTGCGGGTTTTGTTCCCCGCCGGGTCGGCGGCGGGCGGGGCCGGGGGGCGGACCGCCGCCCCTTTGCCCAGCTCGGCGACCAGCGCGTCGGACAGGTCGCCCACCACCGGGATGGTGGTCTGGAGACGGTTGGCGGCGTCGATCACCAGCGTGCGAAAGTTGTGATCGAAGAGCTGGCCGGCCGCCTGGTAGCGGACGCCGGAGAGGCGGGCCAAGGCGGCGATCTTGTCGGACGGGCCCGTGAGGAAGCTCCAGCGGTTGGAGTTGTAGTGGTACTCCGCCGCGTAGGCGCGCAACACCGCCGGGGTGTCAAACTGGGGATCGAACGTCACCGAGAGCAGATGCCAGTTGGTCGGGGCGTTGGGCAAGGTGGCGAACTTGGCGCAGACCGCCGCAAAATTCCGCGAGAGTCGAGGGCAGAAGTTGGGGAGCGGACAGCGAGTGAAGAAAAAGGTGATGGCCAAGGCTTGGCCCTGAAAATCGGACAGGCTGACCGCCTGCCCCAGCTCGTTGGTGAACTTGTAGTAGTAGAGCGGGTTCTGGGCGGGGGCCGAAGGGGGCGGTGCGGCGGAGGTGGGCGTGACGGCCCGCTTCCGGCCCGTCGGGGCGATCTGGTCGATCCAGCTATCGTCCGGGGCCACCGACAGGCGGAAGACGATCTCCTGGCCGGCGCGGAGGCGTTGGAGGTCGCGCGGATCCTTGGCGCGAAAGGCCATCGTCATGGCGGGCATGTAACCGAGG
>JAJXTA010000492.1 GCA_021784265.1 bacterium
CGCCGCAAGAGCCGCCGCCCGACGCCGGTGCCCCGCCCACCCAGGTCACATACAATTATTTCTATGACAGCCTCAGCCCCTATGGCAGTTGGGTGCAGTCGCCGGACTACGGGTGGTGCTGGCAGCCCACCTGCGCCATGGTGGACACAAGCTGGAGCCCGTACTGCACCGGCGGCCGTTGGCTCTACACTGACAGCGGCTGGTACTGGAACTCGGATTACTCCTGGGGCTGGGCCCCCTTCCATTACGGGCGTTGGTTCATGTCCCCGGGCTCCGGCTGGGCCTGGGCGCCCGGATCGGTTTGGGGACCGGCTTGGGTGAGCTGGCGCTACACCGACGGCTACTGTGGATGGGCTCCCATGCCTCCGGGCGCCGCCTGGTCCGCCGGCCTTGGATTGACCTACTACGGCGCGGGCGTGGGCCTGGGCTTCGGCTTCGGGCTCACCCCCGCCGCTTACACCTTTGTGCCGACCCGTTACTTTGACGATCCGGCCCCCTGGCGCCACACCCTGAACCGGCGCGAAGTGGCCTCGATTTATGGCCGCTCCGCCGTGCTGAACAACATCAGCATGGGCAACAACCACGCCATCATCAACGACGGCATCCCGCCCCAACGCGTCTCCGCCGCGACCCGCCATGAAATCCGCCCGCTGCAGCTCGTCAACATGACGCCCCCGCAAGGGCGCACCTTCCGGTCCGATACCGTGGACCCGCAAGGTGGGAAGCTGGCCGTCTTTCGCCCGCAGCCACCCTCCAACCTGCTCTCCCCGCCCACCCCACGGATCGGAGCCGGGACGCGCACCGAGGTCGCGTCCGGGGTTTTCCGTGGCAGCCCAGCCACCCCCAATCTCCGGCTCGCCTCCGCCGCGCCGACCCGCGGGGTCTGGCCCGGCACGGTCTTCGCCAACTCCGCCATCAGCAGTAGTCCCGGGCGCACCGAGGTCGCCGCCCGGCCCTCCCCCTGGGGCGCCAGCCCGCAAGGACTCTCCCCCCGGTTGACGAGCACCCAACCCGCGACGCCGGGGGTGAATCAAACCCTCAACCGTGGCCAGACCACCACGTGGTATCCCGGCAGTCGCCAGCCGATGCCCGCCGTGCCCGGAGACCCCTTCGGGCGGACGACCGCCTACTCACGCGCCTCGGCACCCGCCGCCGCTCGCGGCTTGCCTGAGCCCTACCGGAGCGAGGTCCAACGCGCCCAACCGACCCCCAACTATTCGACGCCAGCCCCCAGGTACAACACCACGTATTCACCGGCACCCACCCCGGGGCGGGGTGCGGAATCGCTCCGCGCCCTCTCAACCCCGTCGTCGTACACCTCCTATGCGCCCTCGCGGGCGGAGTACTCCCAGGAGCCCAGCCGCGCTTACGCCGCCCCCACCCGCTCCTACACCGCGCCGACGTACTCCGAACCCGACCGCTCCTTTAGCTACCGGGCCCCTTCCTACTCCGCGCCGACGCGTTCCTATTCGACGCCGTCGTACTCCGCCCCGGCGCGCTCGTTCAGCATGCCCTCCTACTCCGCCCCAGCGCGGTCCTACAGCGCCCCGTCATTCGGCGGGGCCTCGATCGGGGGCGCAAGATCAGCCGCCACCTTCAGTGCCCCCTCGAGCGCGTCGCGAAGCGGGGGACGGAATTATTGAGGTCGAGACCCGGGTCGGCGGCGACGGGCGCCGGCCCTGACCTCGGCGACAACAGGGAGGCGGCGAGCCTGGTGGTGTGACAGAACCTTGGCCGCACACGGACAGACTCTCGCTGGAATGACTCGAACATAACTATGAATGACGTAATCCCAGAGCCGCACTCTGCGGCCGCGCGGCCGGCGGCGGCAGCCACCATCGCTCGACCAGCCCCACCCGCGCTCCCCCGCCTGCCTCGCGCCGGTCATGCCGCAACCACGGCACCCCCCCTCCCCGCTCCCGCCTCGCCCCACCGGAGGCGGACCCAAGGCGATTCGCGCGCGTTCGACACCGGTAGGTTCAGCGGCTTGGTTTCCCCGACTGCCCGGGCGACACAGGGGCTCGCTCTGGCCCTGGTCCTGGCTTGGACCAGCCTTAGCGGTCGGGCCCAGACCAACACCCCCACCGAAACCCTCGTCTATGCCACCGGCTTCGAGCCTGCGGAGGGTTACTCCGCCGCCGCCGCCAACCAGTCCCTCTGGGGCCAAATGGGCTGGGTCGGAGAGGGCTCGGGTGGCAACGGCTTGGTGACCAACTTCTTCGCCGGTGAGGGCCAGCAGGCCTTCATTGGCTTTGCCCCGCCAGCCCCCAAGGACGCTTTCCTTAACCTGTGGCAGCCCTTGGGCCTGACCAACATCAGCGTCAGCCAGCCGGTGGTTAAGTTCTCGGTGCTGATGCAGGTCGTGGACTCGACCAACGGCTTCTACGACGACTTCCGGTGGAGCGTGTACAACAATGAGGGCGCCCGCCTCTTCAGCCTGGACTTCGACAACTCGCGGTTGGAGATCTTCTACATCCTGGACGGGACCAACAGCTTCGTCTCGACCGGCTTCGGCTTCGACAACCAGAGCCTCTACCAAATCTCGATCATCATGGACTTCGCCCGGAACAACTGGATGGCGATCATGAACGGGCAGGTGGTCGTGGATTCCCAACCCATCACCACCGTTCAGTCCGCCTTGGACCTCGGGGACGTGGATGCGGTCTGGGCCATCCGCCAATCCGGCAACGCGGGCAACAACTATATGCTGTTCGATGATTACCAAGTGGCCCTCGAACCCACCCTCACCATTCCTCCCATCATCGAGGGGATGGGGCGCCAGACCAACGGTGAATACTCCCTCCTGGTGCATGGCGAGGCGGGGTTGAGCTACGCCGTGGACGTGACCACCGATTTCTTCCAGTGGGCGGTTCTGGGTACCAACACCCTGCCGAATGGCCTCTGGCAGTTTACCGACTTGAGCGCCACCAACTACCCGCTGAGCTTCTATCGCGCCCGGCAAACCACCCCGTAGCGGCAGCGGCCGGGCCCCGTCCTGTCCGCCGGGGGCCTCAGCCCGGCGCGGGAGCCGCTGGCAGGTCCGTGACTTGCTTAAATGTGCCTGCTTGACCCCGGGCTCAAGTTGTGGTATTTGAGCAACATGAATCGCGCCTTGAGCCAGCGTCTGGAGGCCGAACTCCCCCGGAGGCTCGCGGAATTGCTGGGTCTGTCCGAACGCCAGGTCAGGGTGGAACGTCCACCGTCCCTTCGGGGCGGAAGACCGGGCGAGGTGGATCTGATCGCCTATGCCGGCGATCTCATCTTCGTGGTCGAGTGCGGAGCGAAGGGTGACGTTGCCTCGGCCTTGATGGCCGCGCGACAAGCCAAGCATTTCGCCGACCGCTGGAAACGGAAGTCCATCCCCCTGGTGGCCGTGCCCTACATGGGCGAGGTCGGACGCCGATTGTGTGACGAAGGAAAGGTGTCATGGCTGGATTTGTCCGGCAACGCTCACTTGTTTGGCCCGCCGGGCTTGCGCGTCCAGATTGAAGGGAAGGCAAACCAGTTCAAACGTCCAGGCCGGCCGCGCACCGTGTTCGCGCCCAAGAGTTCTCGGATCGCCCGCTGTTTGTTGCTCGAAGCGCACCAGGCGATGACCCAACGCGAACTGGCGAAGGCGGCGGGCCTGGACGAGGGCTTCACCAGCCGCATCGTCCGCCAATTGGAAGCGCAACTCCTTGTCGCGCGCGAAGCCAACGGCGCGGTGAAGGTCGCGGATTTCGACGCCCTGCTCGATGCCTGGCGCGAGGCGTATG